>DASXJO010000329.1:0-8361 GCA_036497385.1 Candidatus Angelobacter sp.
TGGATTTTAACTAGTATTAGCTAGTATTCGAGCATCTATAGAGGTAAGGTCGCCAGGTCCCTGCAGCCAAAAGTTCATGTTCCATGCATACTGCTGATCCATTTCTTTTTCAGCTGTTCTTCATCTTCGTGTGGGCCAAACTCTTTGGCGAAGCCTTTGAGAGGATGCGCCTTCCTGCCGTGCTGGGCGAAATTCTTGCCGGCGTGCTCCTGGGACCTTATGGAGCGCGACTGGTAATTCCCACTGATGCGATCTACGCCATTGCCGGAATCGGCGCCATTTTTCTTCTATTTACGGTTGGCCTGGAAACGCAGCCCAAAGACCTGATCAGCGTGGGCGGCACTTCACTGTACGTTGCGCTTGCTGGGATTGCGGTGCCATTCGTTTTTGGCATGTCGTACATGCTGTTGCGCCATCATCCCGCGCATGAAGCGGTGTTTGTGGCCGCCGCCATGATGGCCACCAGCGTCGGCATTACGGCGCGCGTGCTGGGCGACATGAATCTGCTGCAAACGCTTTCCGCCCGCATTATCTTGGGCGCTGCCGTGTTTGATGACGTGCTGGGAATGATTGTGCTGGCCGTGGTGGTGGGACTGGTTTCTTCCACGGGATTGGAATGGGCCCAGCTTCTGATCACGGCAATTGAAGCCATTGGCTTTGCACTGGTCATGATGTTTTATGCGCCGCGCGTGGTGAAACGCATGGAGCCGGGCATGGAACGCATGTCCACGCAGGACGCGCCGTTGATCATTGCGCTGGGCATCTGCCTGGGGCTTTCTTATGCCGCGGTAAAGATTGGGATGGCGGCGATCATCGGCGCATTTTTTGCGGGCCTTGCATTTGCGGAGTACTCGCCGCGATGGAACCTGCGCGCACGCGTTTTTTCCATTAATGAATTTTTGGCGCCGTTTTTCTTTTTTAGTATGGGCGCCCGCATGAATATGTCAGTATTCGATAGCAAACTGCTGGTCTCCGCCATTGTGATCTCGCTGCTGGCAATTCTTTCTAAGCTTGTAGGCTGCGGGCTGCCGGTGCTGCACTCCGGCTGGAGAACGGCATTCAAGGTGGGAATCGGCATGGTCCCACGCGGTGAAGTGGGACTCATCGTCGCTTTAGTGGGTTTGCAGATGAATATCGTTTCCGAATCGGCGTATGCGCTGGTGATCTTTATGACAGGCATCACTACTCTGGTTGCCCCGCCGATTATGAAGCTCGCTTTCCGAGACGAAGTGTCGCTGGAGCCTGCCCTGGCTGAGCGACGAAGCACGGCCATGTGAAACACAAAAAAAGCTGACCAGAAGGGGTGGAGTCCGATGGTCAGCCTTGCGTCATTTGCCAATGACCTCCGCAAAAGGGTCATCGGGTCAACATGGTGCGCGGGCGTAAAGGAGATCCCGGTACTATCTGGGATCCGATGAAACGCTCCCGTCAACAAGACCCAATATAGCGTGCATGCGCACACGGCGATGTGACCACCATCACACGACATCAAAAAGATATCTGGGGAGGCGGTTCGCTGCGGGCATCGCATATCCGGCAATCGCATATAATGTGCAGTCAACTTTGGCAGGGAGGCGAACGAACAATGCCGGGAGTAACAGGGCGTGTGGCGCTTGTAACGGGGGCTTCCCAGGGGATTGGCCGCGCCTGCGCGCTGACGCTGGCTGAAGGCGGCGCTCTAATCGCGCTGGCAGCACGCAATGAAGAAAAGCTGGCAGCGGTGGCCAAGGAAATCACGGACAAAGGCGGTCAGGCAGCCACGTTTCGCATGGACGTGGCCAATGAAGCTGACGTAAAGAGCGCGGTGAAAGCCGTGATAGAGCGTTTTGGGAAGATTGAAATTCTGGTCAACAACGCCGGCGTGACCAAAGATACGCTGGTGATGCGTATGAAAAAAGAAGACTGGGATTCCGTTCTCCAGACAAACCTGAGCGGGGCTTTTTATACGACACAAGCGGTGATCGGGTCTATGCTGAAGCCGCGCTGGGGACGAATTATCAACATCACCAGCGTCTTTGGGCAGACCGGCCAGGCCGGCCAGGCAAATTATGCGGCATCCAAGGCCGGGCTTATTGGTCTTACGATGGCGGTGGCGCGAGAAGTTGCTTCACGCAATATTACTGTGAATGCCGTCGCGCCCGGATACATTGAAACAGCCATGACGGAAGCTCTCCCGGCGGAATTGAAATCCAAAGTGAATGAAGCCATCCCGCTGGGCCGCGCCGGGACTGATATGGAAGTGGCTCATGCGGTCCGCTTTCTGGCGTCAGAAGAAGCAAGCTATATCACCGGCCATGTGCTTAAGGTAAATGGCGGAATGCTGATGGGCTAGTGAACTCGATGCCGCGGGAACAACGACCTATTCTTACCGTCCTGTTTTGCGGATTCGCGATTGTTTTGATTTGGTCCACGATTCATCCGCACGATTACTTCACATGGGCGCTGGAAATATTTCCAGCGATTCTGGGGCTGGCGGCGCTGGCCATTAACTTATCCCAGGTTTCAATTCACGTCATTTGTATATCTGCTTATCACGCTCCATGCGTGCATTTTATTTATTGGCGGACATTACACTTATGCGGAGGTGCCACTGTTTAACTGGATCCGCGACCATTTTCACCTGGCACGGAACGATTATGACCGCGTGGGGCATTTTGCTCAGGGATTTGTGCCGGCATTGGTGGCGCGTGAAGTGCTCTTGCGGCAGAGAATTGTTTTGCGACGCGGATGGCTGTTTTTCATCGTATTGAGTATCTGCCTGGCGGTGAGCGCGACCTATGAATTGCTGGAGTGGCGGGTTGCAGTGGGAACTGGGTCGGCGGCGGACGCTTTCCTGGGCACGCAGGGTGATCCGTGGGACACGCAGGAAGATATGGCTACCGCAGTAGTGGGAGCGTTGACGGCGTTGATGTTCTTCTCCCGCTGGCATGACCGCTTTATCAGCCGGCTGGAAACCAAAAGGGCCGTTCCGCAAGCGGCTGGATGAATCCCTGATGTTGACAATGATGCAAGCGGAAAATGTCGAAGCTATAGCGACCGCGCGCGAACTCATGGAAGAATACGCGGCCTGGCTGGAATTCAAACTCTGCTTCCAGGGCTTTGAAGACGAGATGCGGTCAATGCCGGGCAAATATGCGCCACCAGCAGGCCGGCTTCTGCTGGCGCTCTGGGAGGGCAAACCAGCAGGCGTGATCGCGTTGCGTCCGCTTGATGAAACGGGGCTATGCGAAATGAAGCGGCTTTATGTGCGGCCTGAGTTTCGCGGCCACCGCATTGGCCGTCTGCTGGCGGAGCGTGTCATCCGGGAAGCGGCTGAAATCGGATATTCACGGATCAGGCTGGACACGGTCGCCGGCAAAATGGATTCCGCCATCGCCATGTATCGCGAATTGGGATTCAAAGAAACTGATCCTTATTACCAATCGCCAGTCTGGCATACGCTGTTTATGGAATTGGCATTGACTCAGCGGTACGGCACTTGAGGGAATTGAGCAGCACATCCGCTGTGCGGCCTGGTGTCAAAATGGTAAATATAGGGTTTTTGCCGGAGCAATCATGGTCTGCATTTATCATCGGCAATGGCTGATCGCTATCTGCACACAAGTTCGCGTATCGCCGGATTCTTCTAACTGACAAAAAATGTTGTTGCAGAAAGTTGCTTATCTGGTTACTATCCAAGCACCCCGGGAACGAATGATCAAAGAGCTGGTTCCAGCGATGAATATCGGCGAAACAATCAGGACTTATCGGCTGCAAAAGGGCATGTCACAAGGTGACATTGAGAAGCGCACCGGGCTGTTGCGCTGCTACCTTTCGCGCGTGGAAAATGGTCACACCATCCCTTCACTGGATACGCTTTCAAAAATTGCCGGAGCTATGGAGCTTCCACTCGGCCAATTTTTTGCCGACCACTTCTCCAACGGCAATACCAAACATCTGCCACCGCTGACTGAAGATGAAGTCCGCTTCCTAACTCAGGTGCGCCGTTACTCTATGGCATTGAATGACAGCGATCGCAAGCTGGTGCTGGCCATGGTGAAAAAAATGGCCGCAGGCGCAGGGAAGTAACAAGCCACTAGCTTTTCTGAAATCCCGAAGCGCTGCGAGGGATCCCTACCGACACCGTTACTCTGAAAAGACCTTAAACACTTGGGTTGAACCGCAAGAACACTGGAGAAGATAGAGTCCCCTCACCCGCGCTCGCGGTCCGAAAATCAACTGCGAACCTTTAAAAAGCCGCGGGATTCGGGGTTACAGAAGCAAGCTTACGCTGCCTTGCTCGCTTCGCTCAGGGCCAACACGGCCAGTTCCAGCCGATCACGCGCGCCAGTTTTGGTGAAGATGCTTTGCAGGTGGCGCTTGACGGTGTTTTCGCTGATGGTAAGGGCTTCGCCAATGTCTTTGTTTTTCATGCCACGGGCCACGTGATAGGCAATCTGTCGCTCACGAGTGGAAAGCCGGCTCATGGTGTTGGCAGAAGTTTTGGATTCCGCCGTCATGGTGGTAAGGACTTGCTGGGCCAACTCGTCAGAGAATGCAAGCTCGCCATTGGCCACGGTGCGGACAGCGGCGAACAATTTTTCCGGACCATCACTCTTCAGCACCAGGCCGCGCGCGCCAAGCTTTACGACTTGAGCGTAATCAAGTTCGTTGTCTGACCCAGTGAGCACCACGGCGGCCACGCGGCTTCCCGCGCGGTCCAGGGTACGCAGCACTTCAAAGCCGTCTCCTTCCGGCATGAAAAGGTCCAGCAGCAACACGTCGGGCGGCTGCTCTTTCACGATCGCCAAAGCCTCTTGACCGTTAGAAGCGCGCCCTTCCACCACAAAATCAGGCTGTGTGGAAAGCAAAGCGGCCAGGGATTCACGCAAAACGGTGTGATCGTCTGCAATAACGATCCGGGTTCGATTTTTGGCGACGACCTTAGGAAGCATGATTAGTCCTTTGTATGACCTGTTATTAGATGCAATCCAGAGGGAGGATGAAATGCCTCATTCACAGGTTGGCCTAAAAACCAGAAAAAATCCGCGTAACCCGGTATCGGGTGAACCTGACTTTGGGTGAACCTGGGTTTTGGCATGCAGGCGAATGCCCACGCTGGCAAAGTACCGCAGTGAGGGTCGCCGAGGTGTACCTTGAGTACGTAGGAAGGCTGCGGCGCTGTATGGTATATTCCGCGTAAATGCTCTCCTTGAGCCCGACCCTGGAACTGGAGCTGCCACTTTGGCCATTGACGACGACCTTAACATGCTGGAAGACCAGCTGCGCCGGCTGAAGATTGAGTACGACATGTACTTTGGCGGAGGCTCCAAAAAACCACCCACTGACGTGGAGTGGAAGGTCAAAAACCTGCTAAAGAAATTCTCTGATGGCAACCGCATGAATTACGCACAGCGGTACCGCTATACCACCATCCAGCAACGCTATGCGCTGTATAACGCGCTATGGCAGCAAAAGCTGGTGATCAAGGAAGAAGGCTACCGCCGGCCGCAGGATGCAGTGCTGGGAATCCAGGGCCTGCGCACGGACGAAGAGCATGAAGCGCAAAAGGCGATGAAGCACCATGGCCCGGTAACGGAAGACCGCCCGTTCAGCATGTCAGTCTCTGACGGCTCAGACCATACGCACGTGGAGTCACTGTTTCAGGCGCTCACTGAAGCGCGCAAGAAAACCGGTGAAAAAAGCGCCGCCAACCTGGACTCATTCAAGAAATTCGTAAAACAGAAAACCACGCAGCTGCAAAAAGAATATGGCTGCAAGGCCGTGGAATATACCGTGGAATTGCAGAACGGCCAGGCCAAGCTCAAAGCCAAGCCAAAAGCCTGACCGGCTCCGGCCTTTTTTGACCAACACTTTTCCCGCCTGCTGTATCCTAAAAACATCATGGCCTTCCCCATTAAAGTCTGCGTTGTCTGCTCAGAAGAGTTTGAGCTCAAGCCGGACAAACCCGGCTTCGCCAACCGCTGCCCGGCATGCAGCGAGACTGACGCTGCTGAGCCTGCGACCCCTGGCCGCGTGGGCGGTGCCCAACACGAGAATGCGAAAGAAGCCAACGAAGCCCGCCGACAGGCCATGCGCGAGCTGCTATACCGGAAGGACAGTTAGGAGCCGCGCCTTTCCCGATCTTGGGTAATGTCGGATCTCTTAGCGCAAGCACCGCTGCCTGAGTCCAATTTTGCCGTTCTCCGCGTCTCCGCGGTGAGCCTTTGCCTTTCCGATAACGTGCGACGTCGTGCGACCTTCGCGGTTCCACGGTTGCGCGCTCCGGCGCTCTGCCCTGTGTCCGACTTTTGCTGTTCTCCGCGTCTCAGCGCCTCCGCGGTGAGCCTTTGCCTTTCCGATTTCGGCGATCACCCGATCACCCGATCTTGGCACCCTCCCCCCTCCCCAGGTATCCCACTGCATTCCAGGTCATCCCAGATTGGCGTAGACTTCAGCGTTCCGCCCCGTTCCTGATCAGTGTCATCCGTGTAAATCAGTGGTGAGGTTTGCCTTTCACCAAGGGTTGGGTTTTCTGGCTAAGAGCTAAAAGCTGTTTTTCTTCTACATAGCCCACCCGGGGGGTGAGATTCTTGTTGCAAACAAAAGGGATGCGCCATTCGACCGACCGGTCACCGAACGGTCGAAGCCCTTTTCCTTGCCTTTTCGGGGTCGAATCGCTGTTGTTTCGCCATATCCGGCTAAAGGCTAAAAGCCAATAAACTAAGAGCTATTTTCAGTTTTCAAAGAGCAACCGCCACGGCACACTTTTGCACGGGCGGAGAATAACAGAATATACCATTTGTTCGCCCTTCAGTCAAGAGGGAAATTCTCGCCTGTCAAACCACTTTTAAAATGTCCCCATTCTTACCTCGATTAAAATGTCCCCTTTTTCAAACTTTAGCTTCTTCCTTCGTTCTCTGTCGGCGACTCCGTTCCGGAGCGGAGCCCGTAGGGCGACGCGGAGGACGGAGTCGCTGACAAAGAACTTTCTGCCTCTCCAGGCCGGCTCATCTTTCCTTTATCTGCATACCTCCGCCAAGGATGGTTCGCCGCTGGAATCGTCTTTCCTCGACGCAATGGCATCTTCACGGTTCCCCTTCCCAGCGTCGTGACCTCCTGCTCCGGCGGATTCGCCGGCGCTGCTATCTCCTCCCACTTCAACTCCCGTCCGCGATACTCAATTGCGATCTTCCCGTCTGCGGCTTCGTACACCTGCACCCGCCCTCGCGCCGGCGCATAGTGCCCGCTCTGCCGCTGCAACTGAAACCACCGGTTCCCATAGCGCACCACCCAATCCTGGCCGATCACGCGCTCCTGCCGCAGGCGGAAGATCCGGTCCAGTTGTTCCGCGCTCGGTGCCGCACGATGATAGTTTCCCGTCTGCGCCGGCGACCGCGCGTACTTGCGATTGTGCTCCTCCACGTAGTGGCTTTCCAGAAACTGGTTGATCTCTGCCGCGGTCGTGATCTGTTTCACCCGCAGCTTCTTCACCAGCCGGTCCTGATGCGTTCCGTGCGCCCGCTCCACCCGTCCTTTGGCCTGCGGCGATCCCGCCGCGATGATCCGGATTCCCAGTTGCGCACACATGCGTCCGAACTGCGTCACCGGCGGTTCTCCCGTGTTTCTCTCCTGCGTCGTGGCTTCCCGCACGTAGATGTTCTTGCGGTCCACGTACAGCGCCAGCGGTATTCCATAGCGCTCGATCCAACTCCGCAGTACCCGCACCGCGCCCCAGATGGTTTCTTCTTTCTCCATCCCCATCCCGGCCGTGGCCGTGGCGTCATCCACCAGATTCATCAGACAGCTCTTGGGCCCGCGCTCTTCCAGCCAACGGTGATGACTTCCATCCAGTTGCACCAACTCCCCGAAATGCGCCTTGGCCTCCCGCTTCTTGCGATAGGGCTTGCGCTTCCGCGCCTGACTCCACAAGCCCGCACCCAGCATCCAGCGCCGCAGCGTCTCCGCATTCACCTTGCAGCCATGCTCTCGCTCCAGATGCTCGGCTGCCAAAGTAGGACCGAAACGTTCTCCTACCTCTCCGCCGTAGTGCTCCCCTACCAGCCGCAAAGCCTCTGCCCGTTTCTCCTGCTCTATCGCGTTGTGCGACCGCCGCCCCGCATTCCCATGCTTGAGTCCCAGCGCTCCCTGCTCCCGATAGCGCCGCCCCAGCCGCTTGGCCTGACGGTAACTCACCCCCAGCAAACCCGCTGCGTCCACTACCTTCAACTCCCCACTCTCCACCCGCGCCATCACTCCGATCCGATCCAGTTCCTTCGCGCTCATTGCCTCTCGCCCCAATCTTGGCCTCCTTGCGGAGCCCTAGACTAGGGGACATTTTTATCGAGGACAAAAGGGGACATTATCGCAGTGGTACGACAG
>DASXJO010000330.1:0-2024 GCA_036497385.1 Candidatus Angelobacter sp.
TCCACTAGGAGTTCATCGCGGCGCGGGGAAACGGTATTGGTTTTACGGCGCCGATTACAACGTTAATGCACAGCTCCGCTACCTGGAACGCCTGAAGAAAATCCCCGAGGACGACATGCGCAGGTTTATTCAGGGCATGGAGATGCCGGAGGAGTTCCGGCCTAGACCGAGGGTTGATCTGCCTCCCTTCGATCCCAACCGGCGCGAGTTTCGCATTCTCGATTACCTTCGACCAGCGCGGAAGCGGTCTGGAAACTATTGGACGCGCTGCCCCTCGTGTGCTGAACAAGGCCATGATCGGAGCGGCGACAATCTCGCAATCTCGGTAGCCGATCCGCGCCTCTATCGCTGTTGGGCAGGATGTTCCAAAGAAATGATTCGGGCGGCATTGGGACAGCCGATCCGCATTAAGAGGACGGTCTAATATGAGCGCACCTGCGACAGCTCCGAAACACTCCCTGGACCAAAGAGAGGTCCTGGCTAGACAGGGGTTGCGCCTACCGGCGCTCACCCTGAAGCGCTTGCGAAGTGCGGGGATCTACTGCCAGCCCTCAATCTCGATTGAACACCAGCACCTGGCAAAGCGCTACATTCTCCGCGGTGTGGAATCCGGCGGGGCCGTGGCCGATCTCGGAGCTTATTCGAGCTTTGTGCATGAGCGCGGAACCGCGCTCGGCTGGTTGCAGCGGGTTGACAGCGTCGGAGTCAATGGTGTGCATGCCGTGGTGGTCGCTCCGGTCTTGATCCGTGTCCAGATGCTCCGTGTCGAGCGCACGTATGATCTGCTCATTACGCGGCATAACCTCGTGACTAATGGTGCCGGTCAAAGACCACGGCTTGAAAGTTCAATCGTTTTTTACGGACGGCGAGGTACGCTGGAGATGGAGCTCTGGGGGAAGGACGCGGCCTATCGAGGTACTGTAGCGCCGGTGTTCTACAGCCGTGCTGGCGAGATCGCGATGTTACCCACGGAGTTCCAGAATGCAGCCGCTCTGATCACGGCCGCCGTATGCTGCACCGGCTGTCGCCACTGTCATTTGCTGCAGCCGCAAGCGCTTGCTATGAAGCTTGAAACGATGCCAACACCTGACGCTGCTTTGAATACTGGAGATGGTACAGCGTGAGGCATCCTATCGAGCCTACGAATTCGGGTGAACTACCCGAGATCACTGCCGTGCTTGGCGACCCGGCAGCTTCATCCTGTCTCAAAACGTGTCTTTGTTCCGCCCTATCTCGTGATCCTGTGGATGCTGCGAACGACGCTGAAGTCCTCGCCAAATTACTGAAACGTCGATGCCGCGACATTTTGTCTGGACACCATGCCCCGTAATTCACCTTTTGCGTTGAGCAGTAGCTCCGCTACACATTGCGCAGTGCGAACGCCCGAGACGGAGGTCACCTGACCTTAGCAAGTACTTTGGCAAAAGAAAGCACGTCTGCCATTCACATGGACTGGTATCGGGACCGTGGTTTTGCGCGCCGGTGGTTGCCAACCGCCGGTCGACCCTCGCTGCGCGCCAGCTCTTGAATTCGCCCAGCTCCCGCATCATCGTTCGTCTTCATTTCCAGAATTGATGCAAGTCCGAAATGAATGACGATTTCTCTTCGGAGCAGGATTGCCCTCTCTGTTGTTATGCCCTCATGGGCAACACGCCTCATAGTCATTCACGCCATCGAAGAGAAAAAGGGCACTTCGACCAGCATAACTTGAGCGAACGGAATAGCCTGAGCTTATAATGTGCCGCGTACTTATCAGCCCGCTTTGGCAGTCTCAGTTCAAGATTAGGAGCTCACAATGCGTGGCAGCAAGGATCGAGATTCCCTCCGTGCAAAACAGCGAATTCCGCGTATATCCGCCAGAAAAGCGGCGGAGACACTTAAACACTGCGACAAGCTCCTGGCGGACTCCAAGCAGGTGCTCGCGGACCTCCCTCGCGTTGGGTTTGCTCAATTTCTAGCTTTACTGAGCGAAGACATTTTGCGCCTCGCCATACAGCCGGATTCCTGCGGCGAGCGTGCGAGGG
>DASXJO010000331.1:0-5539 GCA_036497385.1 Candidatus Angelobacter sp.
AGATGATTGAAAACATTGGACAAATACTTGCGGCGGTGAGGTTGGCGAAGGACTAAAATATATGCGGGGTTCCTATATGAAACGGCTGGCTTCTCTGGTTGTCCTGTGTACGGCTGCTCTCCTCATTTCTCCCTCACTTTATGCGCAGCGCGGAATGTCAGGTCGCGGCGGCGGTGGTGGAGGATCGTTTCATGGTGGCGGCGGCTTCCGGTCCGCTCCGTCCGGCGGATTCAGGTCGGCAGGCCCTTCGGGATTTCGTTCCGCTCCCAGCGGGTTCAGATCAGGTCCCGGTTTCAGCACGTTCGGTCCCGTGCAAAGGTCTGGCGGGTTCTCAACTTTTGCTCCATCAAATCGCGCATTCAGTTCGCGGACCTTCTCGTCCCGCGGGCACGTGTTCGTCAATCGTCCTTTTGTAAACCGTCCCTTTGGATTCCGCCACTTTCATAATCACTTTGGCTTCTTCAATGGTTGCTTCGGATGCTTTTCCCCGTTTCTTTTTAGCGGCGGATTTTTCCTGGGGTCACCTTTCTATTCTTCTCCCGGCTATTACGGCGACTATGGAAACTACGGTTATGGCCCCCCGCCGCCTCAGCCTGTGGTGGTGAATTCAGATAATGGCAATAGCGCGGAACTTGCGGCCCAAGTCCAGCAGCTCACTGACGAAGTTTCCGATCTGCGCAGCGAAGAAAACAGGCGCTATTACGACGACCGTGCCAAAGCCAGCTCAGGCGCAACTTTATCCGCAACGGAACCAGCCGCAGCCACGATCTTTGTGTTTACTGACGGCCACCGGATCTCGGCTAAAAGCTATGCCATCGCCGGTCAGACGCTATGGATTTTCAGCGAGCAAAGCGCGCGCAAATACCCGCTTACCGAGCTCGACGCGGGAGCAACCGAGCAGGCAAACGCTGCTAATGGTGTTGAATTTCATCTGCCTGCGGCGAAACACTAGCGCGATTCGTGTCTAATCCATCCGGCAGGCGCAGGCTGCGTGCCATTGTGCCTGTCGCTTACGCTGCGGGAATATGCGGCATCCTATTGCCGTACTCGCATGGCAGCAGTGTGCGTGATATCCTCGGCGTTCATCCAAATTCTTAATGAGCAGCCTTTTCCTCGTTCGACACGGTCAAGCATCTTTTCTTGAGCGCAACTATGACAAGCTTTCCGCCAAGGGCGAACAGCAGAGCCGGATGCTGGGCGAATACTGGGCCGGATTGAAGCTTGGCTTTGACTGCGTATATTCCGGCCCGCGAGTGCGGCAACAGGAAACAGCCCGGCTCGTTGGCGAAGCGTACACACGCGCAGGCCTCCCCTGGCCCGAACCGGTCGTGCTGCCAGACTTCGATGAGTTCCAGGCCGAGGCCGTGATGGAACGATCATTGCCGGAGCTGGTTGAAAGCGATGCCGCCATCCGAAGAATGCATCAGGCGTTTAAAGATTCGCACACGCGTCCGGAGCAGTTCAAGACCTTTCAGCAGATTTTTGAAGTTGTGATTGGGCGGTGGGCGGACGGGAAACTGCCGCTGGAAGGAATCGAACCTTGGCCTGATTTCAGCGCCCGCGTGCAGCGCGGGCTGGCCAAGTTTAGTGAGAATGGAAGTCGCGGACAGCGCATTGCTATCTTCAGCTCCGGCGGACCGGTGGGCGTGGCCATGCAGCGGGCGTTGGATCTTTCCACTGAGGCCACGTTGAAAGCCGCATGGATGGTGCGCAATTGTTCTTACAGCAAGTTTCTGTTCTCCGCCGGACGGTTTACTCTAAGTTCGTATAATGCTACTCCGCACTTTACTGATCCGGAGTTTCTCACGCATCGATAGAGTTGAGCCGGCCCCGCAGTAATCAGCGGGCCTTTGAACCAGCGGAACAAGGAACTGGCATCTATGTCAGATGAAGCCACGAAAAACATTCCCATCGCCGAAGAGTTGCAGGACAGCACCAAGCCTGTTCGTCAGGGCGAGGAGTTGGACCTTGCCCGGCTAGAGCCATTTCTTCGCAGCCATTTTCCCGCTCTTGGCGGCGAGTTGGTGGTAAAGCAATTTCCCAGCGGACATTCCAACCTCACGTACTCCGTCGCACTGGGCGAAAAAGAAATGGTGCTTCGGCGTCCGCCTTTCGGCAGCAAGGTGAAATCCGCGCATGATATGGGGCGCGAATACAACGTGCTAGCGAAGCTGCACGTGGCGTATCCAACGCCACGTCCTCTGCTGTACTGCACAGACGATACTGTGCTTGGCGCACCGTTTTATGTGATGGAGCGCGTGCGTGGGCTGATCCTGCGTCGCAATCTGCCCGATGGAGTTAGTCTGCCACCTGAGACTGCACGGAAGCTCAGTGAATCATTCATCGACAACCTGGCTGCGCTGCACGGCCTGGACTACACAGCGCTGGGCTTGGGCGATTTAGGCAAACCTCAAGGTTATCTGGATCGGCAGGTGCGCGGTTGGATGGAGCGCTATCAAGGATCAAAGACCCATGAGCTGCCGGAAGTGGAGCCGCTCTCCGCCTGGCTGCGCGATCACATGCCGCCAGGCAGTGGGGCAACGCTGATCCATAATGATTACAAGTATGACAACATGATGCTTGATCCCACAGACATCACTCAGATCAAGGCCGTACTGGATTGGGAGATGTGCACGCTGGGCGATCCGCTCACCGACCTGGGAACCGCGCTGGCTTATTGGATTGATCCCAATGATCCTCCAGAGATGCAAATGGTGCGCTGGGGGCCGACAATTGTTCCAGGTATGCTGCACCGCGCCGAGTTGGCGCAACGTTACGCGGAGAAAACCGGACGCGATCTATCTGACATCGTCTTTTATTATGTGTTTGCCATGTTCAAGGTCGCGGTAATCATCCAGCAGATCTATTACCGGTATTTTCACGGCCTGACAAAGGATGAGCGCTTTGCGTCACTGGGCGAAGTGGCAAAAACGCTGATGAGAGTGGGACTGAATACAAGCGAGAGAACGGGGCTGTAGTTTTTTGAAATCCCGACCCTGAGCCTTCGAAGGGAAGAGAACCTAACAATCTTGATTCCCTTTCGCCTGAATAGGTCAATTCATTATTACGTCAGGATTTCAGAAGATAGCGATCCTTCGCTCTGCGAGGGGTTGCAGAAATTATCGGTAATACCGCACCACCCACTCCGCCACGCAACAGGGTTTCTCGACGCCTTCTACTTCCACTATCGCGTTGAATACCGCTTCCATTGCGTCGGGAGGCACGTCCTTCAGTGATTGTAGCATGATGCGCGCCCGAATATTTGATCCCGCGCGGACTGGCGAAACAAAACGTACGCGATTCAGCCCGTAGTTCACGCCCAGGCGTACGCCTTGTTTTATCTCCAACGCCTGATGCATAAAGTGCGGCAGCAGAGATAGCATGAGAAACCCATGGGCGATCGGCGCTTTGAAAGGTGACTCCCGGCGCGCGCGCTCAATGTCCACGTGAATCCATTGATGGTCAAGAGTAGCGTCGGCAAATTGCTGAATGCGCTCTTGCGTGACGTTGAACCAGTCAGTGACGGCAATTTCCTGGCCAACGAGAGTTTTGAGAGCTTCGGGAGAATCAAGAATTCGTTTAGGCATTTTTTTCTGTAATCCCGAGCGTAGCGAGGGAACCCTACAATATTATTCACTGACCACGACAAAATAGCTTCATGCAGAAGTTGGTGAAAGCCCTAACTGCATCGTTGCAAAAGGGTTCCCTCGCTGCGCTCGGGATTTAAGCAATTACTTTTTCGTCGCCAGCTCCGGCCGAATGCTTTCCGATCCCGACCAGTATTTCTTGCGCAGTTCTTTCTTGAGCACCTTGCCTGTCCCAGTCCTGGGCAGCGTATCCAGAAATTCAACTGTGCGTGGGCAGTTGTAGTGCGTCAGGTGGCTGCGGCAGAATTCCAGCACTTCAGCTTCAGTCGCGCTAACGCCCGGTTTCATCACCACCAGAGCCTTTGGTACTTCTCCCCAGCGCTCGTCCGGCACAGGAATTACGGCAACTTCGTAAATGCCGGGATGCGCCAGCAGGGCCTTCTCCACTTCGAGAGAGGAAATATTTTCACCGCCGCTCACAATGATGTCCTTTTTGCGATCGACGATCAGGGTGTAGCCATCTTCATCGATTGTCGCCATGTCACCGGTATGGAACCAGCCATTGCGCATGACCTGGGCGGTGGCTTCGGGCTGTTTCCAATAGCCGGCCATCACACCATCACTGCGGGCCACGATTTCGCCAACGCTCTTGGCATCGCGCGGAACGTCATTGTCATCGGGATCAACGACGCGAATCTCGACGCCCGGAATGGCATGGCCGGTGCTTGCCTGTTTTTCAAAGCGAGCCTGGCCTTCCCAATCGAGCCCGACTTTCATACGGGCCGTGGTGAGAACAGGCGCAGTTTCCGTGAGGCCATAGCCGGAATAGCAGGCGCAGCCAAGCTTCTCTTCCACTTCACGTACCAGCGTAGGCGACGATGCCGCACCGCCCAGGCTCATGCGCTCAAGGGTCTTCAAATTAAACTTGGGCCGCTCAGGACAGTTGACCAGCGCTGTTGCCATGGCCGGAACCACGCTCAAAGACTGCACTCCCTCACGCTCAATCTGGCGGAAGACTTCCGTGGTCTCGAATTTGCGCATCATCACATGTTTGCCGCCGACGTAAGTAAGCGAATGCGCCACGCCCCAGCCGTTGGCGTGAAATAAAGGAATGGTGTGTAGCTCCACGGAATCAGTCTTGGCTCCGAACGCTATTGCCACGTTCAAGGCATGAAGATAGATGTTACGATGCGTCAGCATCACGCCTTTGGGATTGGCGCTGGTGCCGCTGGTATAGAAAAGCTCGGCAACGGAATTTTCGTTAATCTGCATCACGTCCGCGCGATAGGGCGTGGCGGCGGCAAGCATCTCCTCATAATTCTGCGAGGCCATCCAAGGCTGGTTGGGTTTGAAGTCCAGCGGGATAAAGTGCTTTACCGATTTCAGATCTTTTCGGAACGATTCCACCAGCGGAATGAACTGTTCTTCAAAGAACAGCAGATCGGCTTCCGAGTCGTTAAGAATGTATGCCAGTTCCTGGGACGCCAGACGGATATTAAGAGGGAGTAGGATTCCGCCCGCTTCAACGACCCCATAGTAGCCTTCAAGCAGGCGATGACAGTTTGCGCCAAGAAACGCAACGCGCTCGCCGGACTTGATGCCCAATGAGCGCAACGCGCCCGCCTGCCGCGCGGTTCGGTCAGAGAATTGAGCATAGGTGAATCGTTCATCGGCGCAGACAACGGCCGTGCGGCCGGGAAACTGCTGGCTGGAATAACGCAAGAATCGCAATGGAGTAAGAGGAATAATCATAAAGACCTCAGGCGGACTGGCCTCCATCCACCACCAGCACGTGACCATTGACGTAGGCAGAAGCGTCCGAAGCAAGAAAGACCGCCGCGCCTTTCAAATCGTAATCTGAGCCAAAGCGGCGCGCTGGAATATGGCTGAGCAGATAGTCTCTCTTGTGTTCAATCACTTTGTCAGACATGTGCGTGGGAAACCATCCCGGC
>DASXJO010000332.1:0-3615 GCA_036497385.1 Candidatus Angelobacter sp.
CGCGGACGGACGGACTGTGCTGTTCGTCGGCACCAAACGGCAAGCCCAGGACGCAATCGCCGAAGAAGCCGGACGCTGTGGAATGTTCTATGTGAACAACCGCTGGCTGGGCGGATTGCTGACCAACTGGGTCACCGTACAAAAATCAGTAAAACGGCTCAAAGAGCTCGACGAGATGGCTACGGATGGCCGCTACGAGCTGCTGCCGAAAAAAGAAGTCATCAAGCTGGAACGCGAACGCAAGCACTTGCAGGCCAACCTGGCCGGCATCAAGAGTATGACGCGGCTGCCGGACGTGGTCTTCGTGATCGACTCGAACAAGGAAGCGATTGCGGTGAAGGAAGCGCGCAAGCTGGGAATTCCAGTGGTTGCCGTGGTGGATACGAATTGCGATCCCACCGAAGTTGACTGGGTCATCCCCGGCAATGATGACGCACTGAGAGCGATTCGCTTGTTTGCCTCGAAGGTGGCCGATTCGATTGCAGAAGGCGTACAGGCTGCCACGGACAAGCAGGGCGCGGAAATCGCCGATGCTGCTGCCGCCGGTGAAGCGCGCGCTGCCGCTGCCAATCAGGGCCAGTCTGCTCCTACTTCTGCCGACCTGGCCGAAGAAGAACAGCTGAATATGGAAGAAGTCCTGGGCGGCAAGGTGCGGAAAGCACCGGAGTCTGAGACTGCGCCAGCACCTGAAGTGCCGGAAGCAGACGTGGCCAAGACCGTTTAATTGTCGCTTCGCTCCACCCCGCTGGAGAGCCTGTCTAGTGGTGAGAGTAGTCAGCGCTTGGGGCAGCGGACCTCAGCGAGTCAGGCTTCGGCCCTTGTCTCAGCGAGAATGTTGCTGCGCGAGCACCTTTCGATACCTGACTAAAATCTCTGATTTGCGGCGAGGCCGAGTAGCGTGCCGAACCGCCTGCCTCAGGAGCTGAAGAGAGATTGCTAAAAGATCGCTCGCTGGCGGTGTTGGAGCAAAGCGACAAAAGATGAAGTCCCGCGTGAGAAGTACACCACGCGGGTCAAAATGTTATAGATCAGAAAAGCTTTTATAGAAGGAACAACAGAATGAGTACAGAAACCACAAGCATTTCAGCGGCACAGGTAAAAGAACTGCGCGAGCGCAGCGGCGCACCCATGATGGACTGCAAAAACGCATTGTCTGAAGCCAAGGGCGATATTGAAGGCGCGCTGGTATGGCTGCGCAAAAAGGGCATTGCCACAGCGGCCAAGAAGGCGGCACGCATGACGAGTGAAGGATCGGTGGCCAGCTACATCCATGCCGGAGGCAAGATCGGCGTGCTGGTTGAGATCAATTGCGAGAGCGATTTTGTGGCGCGCACAGACGATTTCAAAGACCTGATCAAGGACATTGCGATGCACATTGCGGCGGCAGACCCGAAGTTTGTCCGCAAAGAAGACGTCACGCCTGATGCCTATGAGAAGGAAAAAGAAATCTATCGCGCACAGGCTGCAGCAACCGGCAAGCCGGCCAACGTGGTGGAGAAGATCGTGGAAGGCAAGATGTCAAAGTTCTATGAAGAGGTTTGCCTGCTGGACCAGCCTTTCGTGAAGGAACCGGGCATCACCATCCATCAGTTGATCGCGAGCAAAGTTGGCAAGCTGGGCGAGAACATCTCTGTCCGGCGCTTTGCCCGCTTCAAAGTGGGCGACGTGGGCGAGACAATCGCAATCACCAAGCCACAGCAGGACCAGAAACCGGAATAGCTAGAGCAGCAGCTTCTAGCTTCTGGCTTTTAGCGGGGCGATCATCGAAAGGTGATCGCCTTTTGCTTTTTGCGCTGCAGGTAAGTGGGGCAGGTCAAAAACGAACCGGGGGTAGCCGCGAATCGCGCGAATGAACACGAATTGAGTGGAGTTTGTGCGGCTTTAGAGTCCCTGATTGCGATAGGGTTCCCTCCCCTTCGACAAGCTCAGGGTCGGGATTGCAAACAAAGAGAAGCCCGACTTCAGTAACCAGCGTCTAAAGAAGAGGAGACATACAATACCAAGATGACGGGACGTCCGCTGGTGGAAACCGCGCGCAACACGATGCTCTTTAGTGAGATCGTTACGCTTGCGGTGGACTCTTTCCGCACCAGCAAATGGCGCTTTGCGCTGACGGCCCTGGGCATGGTGATCGGGACGGCTTCGCTGATCGTTGTCGTAACCATTGGCCTCACCGGCAAGCAGTATGTGATGAATCAGATCCAGGGAATTGGGGCCAACCTGATTTATGCGTATTACGAAGGCGGCAGCAACGCTTCAGTAAGCACTGGCGCCAGAGACGACTTGACGGTGGAAGACTTGAGGGCAGTGCAGCAGGAAGTGCCGGGGATCCAGGCTGCTTCGCCGATGGTTGAAATCCATGACCGCGTGAGCGTTGGCGGCGGCAAAGAGCGCGATATCCAGGTGCTAGGCGTTTCCACGCAATACTCCACGGTGCGCAACCTGGAAATTCTGGCGGGACGTTTTTTTGACGAAGAAGATTCCATGTCGCGGGCGCATGTTGCGGCCGTGACACAGCAGTTCGCGCAACGCGTCTACCAGAGCCAGGGCGCCGCCGTGGGAAAAGACATCAAGATCAACGGTCTTCCTTTTGTGATCATTGGCACATTCCGCGAGCGCGTGGAAACTTTCGGTCAATCTGAGATTGCCGGTGACACGGTTCTTATCCCTTACAACGTGGCGCGCTATTTCACCGGCAATGATGCGGTGAAACAGCTTTTCTTTTCTGTCTCTGACGCAGGCGAGGTAACGCGCTCCACGGAGATGATCAAGCAGGTGCTGCAATCACGGCATCGGCAGGCGTCAGTCTATCGGGTAGAAAATCTCACGCAGCTGCTTGCCGTGGCCTCAAGGGCGGCCAATGGGTTGACGCTGATGCTGCTGGGAATTTCTTTGCTGGTGCTCATTGTGAGCGGCGTAGGCATCATGAATATTATGCTGGCCAACGTCCGGACGCGTATTCGCGAGATCGGGATACGCAAGGCGATTGGCGCGACCAGCCGTGAAATCCGCCTGCAATTTTTGACTGAAGCCGTGCTGATCTCTTTGGCCGGCGGGGTGGTCGGCACGATCCTTGGCCTGGCTCTGCCTTTTTCTGTTCGATTTCTGACTGAGTACCGAATTCCGATTTCCGGGCTGTCAGCGATTATCGCGATTATTGTTGCTGTGCTGGTGGGAGTCATCTTTGGGACACTGCCGGCAACACGCGCAGCGCAGTTGGATCCGGTGGAAGCGTTGCATTATGAATAAGCAGTCTTCTGCAATCCCGACCCTGAGCTTGCGAAGGGGAGGGAACCCTACCGCGCGAAAATCGTAAGGTTCGAAAAAACTTAGCCGCGAATTTCGCGAATTAACACGAATTGGCTCTAGAAGGGTTTACTTAATTTGGAGCGATGCTTTTTCGCTCATGAATATTTCTTCGTAACTATAGGGCTCCCTCCCCTTCGGCAAGCTCAGGGTCGGGATAAAAAGACAGCAAAAAAGCCGGGCTGGTTTGCCCGGCTCTTTTCGTACTTAGCAATGCGGTTACATCACTAATGCCAAACTCTCAAGTTCTTTGTGCAACGATTCCACATTGCAATTGGCGCATTCGATTCGGCCTGCCGCATCGAGCGC
>DASXJO010000333.1:0-3943 GCA_036497385.1 Candidatus Angelobacter sp.
CGGCGCAAATGACCAGGCAGCCGGTGATCGCGGCGAGCAGGAAAAGCCAGTGGAAGCCGTGCCGGAAGCGCGTGAAGAATTGCAACCGGAGAGCCGGCCAGAGGTCCATCACGAGCGGAATGAGGGCCGTCCGGAAGGACGTTCTGAGGGACGACATGAAGGTCGATCGGACTATCGTCGCGAAAATCGGCGGGATCGTTATGAGAGCAGGCCTGAGCAAAGCTTTGAGCAACACGCTGAACCCATCGTGCTGCCGGGAGAGTCGATTTCAAAATATCAGCCGCACTCGGCTCAATCCTCAACTGCTACGCAGAGTCCGGTAAAGACCGAATCAGCACCGCGCCCAAAACCTTCAACGGAGTACTCCATCGACCCGTCGGCTTTTGCCGCAGGCTCCATGGTGCTGCCGGGCGAGACGCTGGCCAAATACGGCAAAGATAAACAGCAGTCGCGTGGCAGAACCGAAGCGCAACCAGAACATCACGCCGCAGAACCTGTCGCAGAACACTCCCCAGAACACCAGGAGCGCGGATTTCTCCAGGATGCCGAATCTGCTGGTCCGATTCCCACGAATTTTGAGCAGGAAGACAGAACTGAAGCACGCGTGGAAGCACCCAGAGTTTTTCACCGCAGAGAGTCGGCGCCCGTTATTGAGGAACATGAGGTAGAGGAGGCTGAAGCTCCTGAGACGACTTCACGATTTGAAGAACCTCAAAAGCCCGCGCCAGAGGCGGAAGAAGAACGCTTTGAACGGATGAACGTCGCCAGCGTTTTTGGCGGCGGCGCTGCCGAGGTGGAAGAAACCCCGGAGATCGACGAAGAAGAGCAGGCTGAGGAGGCCACTCATCTCGATTCATCTCTGGAGACTCCCGCGCAAGAGCAGCAATCATGGACTCCAGCCGAAAGGAATTCTGAGAACACTTCCGAGCAGAATCGTGGAATGCAGGCGCGCGGCGTGATCGAGGAAGAAGAAATTGAAGAAGAAGAAAGCGATCTTCCTCGCTTTGAAGAAGATCTGGACATGGGAGAGTTCGAGGAACTGGAAGAGGAAGTCCTGGGCCAGTCCGGCGAGCAGATGGTCCCCATGGGCAAGGAACTGATGGAAGCGGTGCGTGACGCGCACGTGAATGAACAGGCCACAGGGAAATACGAAGCCGACGGTCTTGATCCTGACGAACTGGAAGAGGTGGAAGACGCGTTTGGGCAGGGCGAAGAAGATGCCGAAGGCGATGATGAAGAACACGGTGAGCACGCTGAGGAAATGATAGCCAGCGCAGAAAATGGCGCTCCGGCAGCCTCGGGCCAGCATCAGCGCACCGAGCGCAGACCGCAAGATCGTCGCGGCGGGCGTCGCAGAGGGCAAGGGGGCAAACCGATGCGTGGACGGCCGCGGCATCAGTCAGCGAGGCAGATGCCTGCTATCAGCGATCTGCTGAAAGAAGGCCAGGAAATTCTGGTCCAGATTGCCAAAGAGCCCATCGCGAAGAAAGGCGCACGCATTACCAGCCACATCGCGTTGCCGGGACGTTATCTGGTTTATATGCCCACGGTGCATCACACGGGCGTCTCGCGCAAGATTGCTTCGGAAGAAGAGCGCCATCGCCTGAAGCGGATTGCGCTGAGCGAGCGCGGTGATGCTCAGGGCGGATTCATTGTTCGCACAGCGGCAGCGGGCGCGGAAGAGCAAGACCTGCGCAACGATATTCGCTTCCTCATCAACCTGTGGAATGAGATCAAGGGCCGCGCGGAAAGTTCGAAAGCGCCGGCATTGATTTATCACGATTTAAACCTGGTGGAACGCATCCTGCGCGATCAGGTGAGCGGCAGCTTTTCCGCCATATGGGCTGACACGGAGCAGGAATACGAGCGCATTCTGCGCTTTGTTAGCCGCTTCCAGCCGTCGCTCGTCAAGCGGGTAAAGCTCTACAGTAAAGACACGCCGCTGTTTGAGCAATTCAACATCACTGACGAAATCAACAAAGCGCTCAAGTCAAAAGTCTGGCTGCGTAGCGGTGGTTACATCGTCATCAACCAGACGGAAGCGCTGGTTGCAATCGATATCAACACCGGCAAGTACGTGGGCAAAACGGCGCGGCTTGAAGATACAATCGTGAAGACGAATATCGATGCGATCAAAGAAATCGTTCGGCAGATTCGCCTGCGCGATCTCGGCGGAATTATCGTGATCGACTTTATTGACATGGATGAGCGCCGCAACCGCGCCAAGGTGATGCAGGCGCTGGAAGAAGCGTTGAAGGCCGATCGCGCGCCATCCAAGGTCCTGCAGTTCAATGATTTTGGCCTGGTGGCCATTACACGCAAACGCGTGAAGCAATCTTTGGAACGGACACTGGGACAGCCCTGCACTGTTTGCCAGGCGACCGGGATGATCAAGTCCGTGACCACGGTTTGCAATGAGATTTACGTGGAAATGCGTAAGATGGCGCGGCACTTTGAGCGCGACGTGATGGTCCGCGTGCATCCTGACGTGGCCAAAGCGCTCAAAAACAACAATGGGCGCTGGCTGCAGGAAATGGAAGAACTGGTGAAGCGGACGGTGCTGGTGAAATCGGACGCGCTGCTGCATCCGGAACAGTTCGATATTCAGTAAGGAACGGTTCACCGCAAAGGGCGCGAAGGACGCCACGGAATAAAAGTTGAGTCTTTCGCGCCTTTTGCCCGATTTCACCGCAGAGCGCGCTGAGAACGCAGAGAAGGGAATATTTTAGTTCCTGTGATTTCTCCCGTTCTCCCTCTGCGCTCTTTGCGTCCTCTGCGGTTAATTGCATTGGTCGCGTCCTTTACGGTAAATTCTCCCGTCGGTTCGAACAAATCCTCGATCTCAGAAGCCCATGCCTAAGAAGTTCAAAGGAACACCCGCGGAGGAACGCGCGCTCAACGCTTATGTGAAATTGGAACGTGCTGCCAGTGCCGCGTTTGCCTATGCGCGCGTCGGGCTGGAACAAGCAGGGCTTACGCTGAGCCAGTTTGCCGTGCTTGAGGCGCTGTATCACGTGGGACCGCAGTGCCTGGGCGATCTGGCGCGTCGCATCCTTACCAGCAGCGGAAACCTTACTCTGGTGATTGACAACCTGCAGAAGCGGGGGCTGGTCAAGAGAGAACAGCAGGGCAAAGACAAGAGATTTGTGCTGGCCTGCATTACACCCGCGGGCGAAAAGCTCATCGCCAAAATTTTCCCCGAGCACGCGCGCCGGATCACCGAGGTCATGGGCCGGCTCAAGGCCGATGAGCAGGAGCAACTGGGACAGCTCTGCAAGAAACTGGGCAAAGGCGAGTGAAGAATCGCCGTAATCGCGCGTGATCGCCGTCATCGCACGTGATCGGAAAATCACCACAAAGGACACAAAGGAAAATTGGGCTGATCTGAAAATTTGAAATCCCCCCTTGTCTTTGTGGTGAGAGTTGGTTTTCCGATCTCGCGCGATCACGGCGATGGCGGCGATCACGGCGATTTGCTATCTTAAGTTCGCTCATGCCTCCACGCGTAATTCTTTACGTTTCCGCCATTTTTTTTAGCAGCAGTCTTCTTTTTCTGGTGGAGCCCATGGCAGGCAAGCGTCTGCTGCCGCTGCTGGGCGGTTCGTCCGCTGTATGGATTACCTGCCTGGTATTTTTTCAGACCACCCTGCTGCTGGGGTATCTTTGCGCTCACGCCATCGCCACACGGTTATCCCGACTGGCGCAGCTGGTGGCGTATGGATTTTTGCTGGCGCTCAGCCTGGTACAGGTGTTTGCCACATTGAATCCACATCCGCACGCTTCCACGGTGCGGCCTGTCTTTAGCGTCCTATGGGTGCTGACTATGCTGATTGGGCTGCCGTTTCTCGCGTTATCGGCAACAAATCCGCTATTGCAGTCCTGGTACGCTCATGTCCGACCGGGCCGTGAGGCTTCTGCACCGCCTTACAGGTTATTTGCGCTC
>DASXJO010000334.1:0-1768 GCA_036497385.1 Candidatus Angelobacter sp.
TACGGCCGGATTGATTCCCGAATTCAAGTCTGAGGTCACCTGCGGATTGTAGGTAGTATTCGAGGTCACCGGTTTGGTGGTGACCTCAATCGCGACTTGAGGAGGGAACTGTGCAAACCGCTGGTGCGCCCAGTTCTTTCCCGGGGGACGGCCCTCAATGGGACCCGTGGTTCCAGCGGGAAACCCGAAACCGGGATCAAGCACTTGCTGCGTCTGGTTGGATTGCGCCGTCGGCGCAGGAGTTAAGGTTGACACTGCGTTGCGCTGCAGGACGTCGAAACGCGGCATCGGCTGGGTAAACGGCTTTACACCAAACGTTGGACTGGCGGGTAGTCCCGTGGGAATTCCCTGGTTGTCGGATTGGCCCGCAAGGACAGCACTTGGTGATAACGCCTGGCCCCGCAAAGGTCTGACAAATGGATTTAAGCCACCGATCGGCAACATAAGGCCGGCGCTGGTGAACAGGCCCCATTTGACCAGATCACGCCGTCTAATCTGACCATGGGATAGTGCTGCAGTGATTTCCGCGCGGTTTCGTCGTGCATTTTCCGCGTCCCGGATTCGTCTTTTATCTGAACGTTCTGACAACCAAATACTGTCATCTCGATCTTTTCGGGACATGCTCGTGCTCTCCTTCTAGGGAGTCGGTTGTTGTACGGCTGTGACTCAAGACACAATCTGGCAAGTGAAAATGGCTTCGGGCTAGCCACAGTTGAAACAATTCGATTCCCGGATGTGAATGCTTGGTGATGGTTTGAAGCGTGGAAGTCGCCCTCGGGAGATGAAAGCGCGTGAGGGGGAGTTCCACGGGCTGACCGTCCGACTGCTGTTTGCCCTCCAGGAGGCCGGAAGAGAATGCGTTGGAGGAACGAAGTTCTACTGCGCGCAAGACGGTATCACAGCGGATTCAGCAATTCTCAAAATTTTCTAATTTTGTTTTGTAAAGAGTTCCAAAATGGAACAAATATGTTGTCTTGTAGCATCTGTAGCGTCGGCAACTCCAAAGCCAAAATTTATTCTTGGGCAACGCTGTTCATGTGCTGCTGATCGCCGTACGATGGCAATCTGCGGCATTTCCTTTTTCATAATTGGTTCTTAGGTGCAACTTCGCCGGAAACTTGCCACTGCGCGATCGCGTATTACCAGACAGGTTGTGGTGTGTACAGGAGGGCGGAGTATGAAAACAATCATCGCGGCGGCAACGTTCCTGTCTGGACTCTCATTGATGCCAATGGGCATGGTCGCGCAAGCTTTGTTCGCGCAGAGCACGGGCAGTCCGGCGGAAAAAGATTTTGTTTCGAGCGGCAGGATTGAGATGACGCTGGAGTCTGGCGATTACGATATTCGCGCCAGCTCGGATAATCGTATTCACGTACGGTGGAATGAAGCCAGCCGCGCGAGAGTGAAGCTGACGACGAATGGGAAATCGGCTGACCTGCGCCTGGAAAACACACCGAACAATGATTTTCACGCGACAATAGAGGTCCCGGCGCTTACTGCCCTGCGCATACGGTTGACTGCGGGAGATATGAGCGTTTCCGGAATTAAAGGAGACAAGGACATTGAAATCAATGCCGGTGACTTGAATATGTCGGTTGGCAATTCCAGCGATTGGGGTTATGTGGACGCGTCCGTGACCGCAGGCGACATACATGCGCCAGCTTTCAAGGAGGCTACTGGAGGACTGTTTCGATCATTCCGTTGGACAGGGCCAGGGAAGTACAGGCTGCATGTGCATCTGATGGCGGGAGACGTGAATTTGAAGAAC
>DASXJO010000335.1:0-4707 GCA_036497385.1 Candidatus Angelobacter sp.
TCTTCATCCAAAAGCATGCGCAGACGCTCCGCCACTGGCCTTAGGCTCATCTTGGCGTTTACTTTTCCCTTGGGACGGCCCAGGTGCGAAGCCAAAATCAACCGCGCGCCTTTGCGTAGCGCGTACTCGATTGTCGGCAGCGTCTCGCGTATCCGCGTGTCATCGGAAACGCGGCCATCGTCGTTAAGCGGAACATTGAAATCCACGCGCATGAAGACGCGATGGCCTTCAAGATTCAGGTCCTGGATAGAAAGTTTGGCCATGTTCTTTTCCGTTGCTACTGCCATTACAGCCCCTTTTTCGCCATGAAGTGGATCAGGTCGCGGACGCGGCAGGAGTAGCCCCACTCATTGTCATACCAGGCGATCACTTTCACGCAGTTGCCGGCCACCACGCGTGTAAGCGGAGAATCAACGATGGAAGAACGCTCGTCGCCACGGTAATCAATCGAAACGAGCTCAGCGGTTTCATAGCCCAGAATGCCCTTCATTGGGCCATTGGCAGCGGCTTGCAGTGTTTTGTTTACTTCATCCACGCTGGTGCTCTTTTCCGTAAATACCACCAGATCCACCACCGAAACGTTCGGCGTCGGCACGCGCATGGCAAAACCGTCCAGCTTGCCTTTTAGGTCCGGGATCACCAGGTTGATCGCCTTCGCGGCCCCGGTTGAGGTTGGAATCATGGAAAGCGCGGCGGCGCGGGCCCGGCGAAGGTCTTTGTGGGGAAAGTCGAGAATGACCTGATCGTTGGTATAAGAATGGATCGTGGTCATTGTCCCGCTCTGGATCTTAAAGCTGTCATGCAGCACCTTGGCCACGGGCGCCAGGCAATTCGTGGTGCAGGAGGCGTTCGAAACAATATTGTGTTTGGCCGGATCGTAATTATTTTCATTCACGCCCAGAACAATAGTGATGTCCTCATTCTTTGCCGGGGCGGAAATGATCACTTTCTTCACCGGTCCGCGCAAATGCTTTTTTGCCTGATCCGCATCGGTGAACTTACCGGTGGATTCAATCACCACCTGCGCGCCCACGGACTCCCAGTTGATGGCTGCAGGGTCCTTTTCTGAAAACACCTTAATGGCTTTCCCGCCCACGCTAATGGAATCGCCGGAAGCCTTGATGTCCTGCTTAAGATTGCCCAGAATCGAATCGTACTTGAGGAGATGCGCCAGTGTTGCCGGGCTGGTGAGGTCGTTTACCGCCACAAATTCCAGATTTGAATCCTCAAGGGCCGTGCGCAACACATTGCGGCCAATGCGGCCAAAACCATTAATACCAACTTTAATTGCCATTATTTTTGAATCTCCTTCAAGGACCTGATATCCAGCCTCAGTTGGATGCAGAAACCGCGACAGTAGGACTCCGATACACGGCTGAAACTAATCAGGTTAGCAGAGATGATTCAAGCGGCGCAATGCACCGCGCCTTGTGCTCAGGGATATGGATCACCGGCGAGAAACGACAAAGCCGCGGATCGCAAGTTCCGCGGCTTTCTTACTCAATATTTCTTGGGGTGGTTTTAAAAAACTGACAAATTTGCTGCATGGACACACGTATCTCTTCATCGGTTCCTGCAAGCCACTTCGTGTCCTGGCCGGCTTATGGAACATTCAAACTGCTGTCGCTGCAAACGTTCGACTTGGCGAACCTCAAGTAACCTGCAAAGGGAAGCACGCGGGTCCGGGACCGTGGGCTTCGCATTCCGTAGGTTTCCCCTCGGCTGTGCGACATCACTGTTTATCTAAAAGACGGAGTTTTCCGTGCGCCACTTAACTTCTTTTTACTTGGCCCGTGAATCGCGTTCTCTCTCTTTACCGCTTTTTACCGCGTTCGCATATTGTCCTGTTGCTGGGTTTCGTGTGGCCTGAAAACTTCTTGCTGGTTTGTAGCGGGGATCCCATTGCGAAGCACTTCTTTGGATAATCTCCAGAACAGGGCAGGGGCAGGAACATTCAAGCCTTCAAGTCCAGATCGTGAAGCCAGTGCCAAAGCGTCTGCGCACCTTGCTTTAATTGCGAAACCAACCCTCGCCATCTGCAGGGACTTTTGCCTGCCAGGAGTTCATTGAATGACTTGGTTCGGTTGCGGGCCGCAATTATAACAAGCTTCATTTCTGGTGCAAGAGCGAAATTACGTTGGAGCCCCGCCACGTTAACTTTTGTGGTTCGTGGCGGGGTAGGACATCAAATGGATCAAACTGTTTCAAGCTGCTCAGCCCGACGGGGTCGGATTCCTCAGCAATGACTCTGCCACTACGATTTTCATGGCTTAACACTTACCAGGATGCTACCGAATTGCTGTACTGACTGGATTCGATGCCCCGAATCCAGAGCTTTTCATGCATTTATCCGCTGAAAAAGCTCTTTGCTTGCAACTTCTTAGCTGCTTGTGTTACACACAGAAGCATGCGCAACTGGATGCGCGAGCGCATGAAGCGCCGTAAAAAAAAGCCGGAAAATGAAACTGAAGCCACTGGCAGGGTAGGCCAGCAGAAGCCGCTGGTCGATGAAGCTCATCCTCAGCCACTAATGCCCGCCTATGACGACGTTGAACCAGAAGCTCCCCGCGCCTCCGAAGTAGCGCAGGAATTTCCCGCAGCCGAATCTCCTGCACCCGGATCTCCCCCAAGCAATGAGCCGCGCATGGAAACCGAAGTTCAGCCGGAATCACCTTCCACGCCGCCGCCCGGAGCCCCGGAGCATCGACCGGCGCAGCCAGCGGGCAAGACTTCCGGACGGCCATCCAAAGGCGTGGTTGTGCTCGCTATCGGGTTGCCGGGATCGGGCAAGACGACCTGGTTCAAGCGGCGCGGCGTCACCCCGCTTTCCAGTGACATGCTGCGTTCGATCCTTTTTGACGACATTACCGAGCAGCGCTATCAAGGCCTTGTCTTTTCCACCCTTCGCTCCTTACTCCGTGCGCGGTTAATCGCCCGCATGCCATGGAATTACGTTGACGCCAGCAATCTGGCTCCGCATGAGCGCCGCCAATGGATCAAGATGGCAAAAGGCTTTGGTTATGAGGTACATGCAGTCTTTTTCGATGTACCACTTGAAGTTTGCCTTGAGCGGAACCGCAAGCGTGAACGCCAGGTAAAAGAGGACGTTATCCAGCGGATGGCGGCCAAACTGAAGCCGCCGGGATTCGAAGAAGGCTTCGGAAAGATTACGGTTGTCCGGGTAAAACGCTCAGGCGACCAGGCTTAGCTGCACTTGTCGATCCAGTTGACCGCAGTTGCCGTTCAGCCTCGGGCGAAGTGCACTAATGCAAAGATCCCAAACCATAGAAACGCCAGGTAATGCCAGTACCACCCTGTGACTTCCACAGCAATCCGTTGCGATTCAAACTTGGTGGCCAGCAGACGTCCCGCTACAGCATAGAGCAGTACCACCAATCCTCCAACCAGGTGGACTGCATGAGTCCCGGTGAGGATATAAAACAGTGAGCGGCTTGGGTTTGAAGCTAAAAAAGCCCCTTGCGCCTTAAGGATGTTCCACACAAAAACTTGTCCTGCAAGGAAGCAAAAACCCAGGAACACAGTGATGCCAAGCCAGGGCAGGTCGCGCCCAAAACGCGGCGGAACGATTCCCATGGCCGTAAACTCTTCTTTTTTGACCATTGAGCGGCGCGCCAGCTCAAGCGTCAAGCTGCTGAGCAGCAGGATCAGGGAATTCGTCCATAACTGCACATAGGGAAGCGTCAGGGGGATCCAATCGCGGACCCAGCGATGCGCGTCTTCGTCAAAACGGCCCTTGCCCATGCGAAAAACATAAACCATGGTCAACAGGACGAACACTGCGGTAACGGAGATGATGCACAGCGTCATGCCGACACGGTAACGGCGCATGCGCTGCTCGCGCGAGCGGAAATCGCCAGAGTTACCGTGATCGCCGTCATCGCCACCGCCAAAGCCACGGCGATGCGGAATTTTGCCCGGCCCTCCACCGCCTAGCCTGGGCTTCCGTTCGACTTCTACTCGATCGCTGATGATCGGCATAACACTACTTGAGATGGCGCTGCCGCCAGTCTAGCTGGCCGGGGCATCCTGCATCACGAAATCTTTTTCCGCTCCAGGAATATTGTACTCATACGGCCCATGATTTACCTGAACCCGCCGTTCGCCAAATCCTTCTGCCGGGATTGGGGAATTCAACACCCACTCCAACGTGGTGCATTCCCACGGGTTAGCTTCTGCTACCCGTCCCTTAAACATGCTCCAGAACAAGTTCACCAGAAAAATAATTTGCCCCGCAAGGGTTACGATGGCGGCCAGCGTAATAAATTTTTGCAGCGGCGCCATTGCCGCCACATATTGTACGCCGCTTAGTTCCGAGTAGCGGCGCGGATGCCCGGCTATTCCTAGCAAATGCATCGGCATGAATGTGGCATACGCCCCAAACAGAGTGATCCAGAAATGCCATCGGCCTAAAGTTTTATTCATCATTCGGCCAAACATTTTGGGGAACCAGAAATAAGTGGCGGAAAAAATGGCAAACACGCCGGCCATCGCCATGATCAGGTGAAAATGCGCAACTACAAAATATGTGTCGTGCAGATACGTATCCAGCGCGGGCTGAGCCAGGATTGGGCCGGTCAGCCCGCCAGTGATGAACAGCGACACAAATCCGGCAGAAAAAAGCAGGGGCGTGGCATAGCGAATTTTTCCGCCGTAAAGCGTCGCTACCCAATTGAATGTCTTAATCGC
>DASXJO010000336.1:0-4975 GCA_036497385.1 Candidatus Angelobacter sp.
ATCGCTGAGAAGCATGGCCTGTGGCTGCACGTGGATTGCGCTTATGCCGGTGCAGCGGCGATCCTGCCGGAACAAAGGCACATCATGGCCGGAGTGGAACGCGCGCATTCGCTTGTATTCAATGCTCACAAGTGGCTGCTCACCCCCATTGACTTGAGCGCGTTTTACACGCGGCGTCCGGACATTCTGCGGCGCGCGTTTTCCCTTACGCCGGATTACCTGAAGACGCAGGACGATCCCCGCGCGCATAACCTGATGGATTACGGCGTGCCGCTGGGCCATCGTTTCCGCGCGCTCAAGCTGTGGTTTGTGATGCGCTACTTTGGGCGCGAGCGGATTGAAGCCATGCTGCGTTCGCACATCCAGTGGGCGAAGGATTTGGCGGCGCTGGTGGATGCACATCCGAAATTTGAGCGCACAGCTCCCGTGCCATTGTCTGTCGTCTGCTTCCGCTATAAAGGTTCCGACGACGAGAACCGCGCGATCCTTGAAAAAGTGAATGCTTCAGGGCGCATGTTCATCGCCAGCACGGTGTTAAATGGAAAACTCACGCTGAGGCTGGCAATTGGGCATTTGGAAACCAAATGGAGTGACGTGCAGGAAGCGTGGGAGTTGCTGCAAAAAGGCGCAGAGGAACTTTAGCCGCGAATCACGCGAAAAAGCGCGAATGAAATAAAGGCAATGAGATTTCTTTCCAGCGACGTGAGTTCGCGGCTACTGCAGCCTAAGCGGCGCGGTTCTGCAGGAAATAGAAGGCATAGCACAGCGCGAGAAACACAGTTTCCAATCCGGCAAACACAATAAAAAAGCTATTGTGGATGCGGAAGAGCAGTCGATTGTCGAATCCCCATTCAGCGGCAGGCGGACGCGCCTGCATGGCCCGATAAAGACCTCGAGCCGTCAGCACAAACAAGTGCAGCAGCAGGCCATAAAAGCCGATCCAGAAGATTACCCAAAAGAGGGGGCCAACGCTGGAGAGGATTCCGCTCAGTCCATAGTCACTGCCGCTCAATGCCACAAACAAGAATCCCAGCAACACCAGATTGGGCCAAAGGCCTTCCGCGGTGATGAAGTAAAGATAATAGTCAGCCAGGTTGCGCGCATGCCGATTGCGGGGAAACTCTCTCTGTGCGCCCTGGCTGAACAGACCGGCGGCCAGGAACAACGCCAAGGAAAAAATGAGCGGGCTCCCGGAATTTACGATAGCCATGGTGCTCTGCCGCGCGCGAAGATTACGCTCCCGCGCTGTCATCTGTTCTTTGTACTGCTCTTCAGAGCTGCGCGATTCTTCCAGCGAACTGTTGAGGGCGGTGAGCGCCTGCTCGCGGCTGAGCGGCGTTACGGAAATGTGCAGTTTAAAAGTAGAGTTCGGGGAATTGGAGATTCTTCTGATCTCCGCCTGAGTGGCTGAAATAATTTCTTCCTGGCGCTTGATCTCCACTTTTGAGCTGGCCTGCAATGCCGTGATTTCATCTTCCAGCTTGCCTGAATGGCGGGTCGTGAGCCAATTCAGTCCGGCAACGATGACTGCGATCAGCACCAGGCCTTGCAGCGCAAACGCGCCGGGGGAAATCCAGCCGCGCAGTCCCGCGACGGCGGCAAAAGGCAGAAGCTCAGCGTTCTGGTCGATCACGTTTTTCTGGCGGAGTAGCGGGATAGCGCCCGGCTGCTGCTGCCATTGCAGACGGAGCTGGTCCTGCGGCGTTAGCTCAACTTCGCTAACCTCGGCTTCATTCTGGTACACCGATTCCATCGTACTGGCTTGTTTAGCACGCTTTGAAAATCGGGCACAAGCACCAACAGTGCATAGGCTGGATGGCGCTCGCGGTAGAAACTCTTACCGCCGCACCACGGTTATCGCCGTGGGCGCTGTGGCTACTCCAAAGGGCGACCCCTTCACTGGCTGGAGCGCACCGTTCGATGCAATGCTAAACGCCGCAACGTCGTGGCTTCCCTGCTCCGTTACGTACGCGAAAGAAGTGTCTGCATCCACAGCTACAGCTGAAGGTCCAACACCTCCAGTAGCAAAGGGAGATCCGGTCACCTGGCCCAGTACGCCGTTGCTGGAGTCAATCGCATAGGCAGAGACGTTATTGGACCCGCTGTTAGCGATAAACAGAAGCGCGCCCTGCGGATCAATACCCAGTCCAACCGGCGCTGCGCCTGCGAGAAACGGCGAGCCGCTGATCGGGGTAAGCACTCCGCCGGTCTGAATCGAGAATCCCAGCACCGCGTTGTGCGCTGGATCGGTCACGTAAAGAAAGCGGCCGGAATGGTCCACCGCGATTGAAGTGGGCGTGGCGCCCGCGCCCACTGAGGTCGGCAATCCTGTCTGCGTCAGCACTCCATTTCCGCCGACGCTAAACACCGCGATGGTGCCTTCCGTGCCATTGGCCACAAACAGAAAGTTGCCCGTGGGTGAAATCGCCGCGGACGAAGGATGCGACGCCGGCACAACCGGGAACGGTGAACCGGCAACCACTCCCAGACTCCCCGTACCAGGATCAACGGTGTAACCGGTGATGTTGCCGGCGGTCTGGGTGACGGCAAACAGGAACGGAGCCGTGGGCGACATGGCCAGGGAAATCGGCCCTTTATCTGTTGCAAAAATGTTGGGTGGATTCACCGGATTAACAATGCTGACGCTCACCGGCACGGAAAGATTTCCGCTGCTCTGGTTAATGTCCAGCAGGGTAACGTCATTGCCGGAAAAATCGGCTATATAAAGGAAATCCCCGGAAGTATGGGGCTTGAGCGCCACCGGATTTGATCCGACAGGAAAATTCGGCGTGCCCAAAGGGGCCAGCGATCCATCGGCCTGCACGCGGAACTCAAAAGTCTCATTGGTGCCTGGGCCCGCCACATATAGAAACTGCTTGTGTCCGCTGGCGCACCCGCTCAAAAAGCCGGCCGCACACACCGCTAAAAACGCTATTCCGCCGAAAAAGGCCTTGAACCCGCCTGCCCTCATTGAATCTCCTCGCCCAAATTGAAAGAAAGTAAAGGATACATGAACCGGGTAGAAACACGCATCCCTAAGAGCCGTCTGCAGTAGAACGGTCGAGACAGCAAGGATTGCGGGAAATTGCTGAGGAAAGCTAAATGCAAGCTGATTAAAGATACGAAGCGAGAAAATGAGTTGATGCCGATCGGCGCTGGTTGAGAGACATGGGCACAGGCTAAAAATCCCCGGGGTCGGAACTCAAAAACCATGAAGTGGGCTGGAGCGTCAGCCAACTCCAAGGGCGACTGTGTTTAAATAGAAGAACCACTTATGGATTTGAAAGCTATTCAGTCAGCCCTGCATGAGCGCAATATCGATGCATGGCTGTTTTATGACCATCACCATCGCGATCCCATTGCTTACAAAGTGCTGGGCCTGCCCGAAGGCCAGATGGTCACGCGCCGCTGGTTTTACATTATTCCCCGTGAGGGCGAACCAACCAAGCTGGTACACCGGATTGAAGCCGGACGCCTGGATACCGTTCCTGGCACCAAGCGCGAGTACTCTTCATGGCGCGAGCTTTGGGACAACTTGCAGGCCATGCTGGTGCGCCATCGCACGGTGGCCATGCAGTATTCGCCCAACAACCTCATTCCCTATATTGGCCTGGTGGACGCGGGCACAGTGGAGTTGGTCCGCAGCTTTGGCAAAGAGATTGTAAGCTCCGGCGACTTGGTGGCGCGCTTTGAAGCTGCCTGGAGCGACGAGCAGATCGCCAGCCATTTTGCCGCTCGTGACGCCATTGACGCCATTGTTCCAGAGTGCTTCAAGGAGATTGGCCGGCGCGTCCGGAATGGCGGGACTACGGAATACGAGATTCAGCAGTGGCTGGCTGAGGCTTTTCGGCGCGAGGACCTGATCACGGAAGACCTGCCGGTTGTGGCGGTGAATGCCCATAGCGGCGATCCGCATTACGGCCCGACCCCAGAAACTTCTTCGGCCATTAAGGACGGCGACTTTGTGCTGCTGGATATCTGGGCGAAAAAGAAAACACCGAACGCCACCTATTACGACATTACATGGACCGGAGTACTGGGCACGCCATCGGAAAAACATGTTGAGATTTTCAACATTGTGAGCGGGGCGCGCGATGCGGGCGTCAAAAAAGTTGTGGAAGCGTTCGCCGGCAAACGTCGTATTGCGGGATGGGAAGTTGACCAAGCCACGCGCGAACACATCAATACCGCCGGCTACGCGCAATATTTTACGCACCGCACGGGGCATTCCATCGGCGTGAACGTGCATGGCAACGGCGCCAACATGGACAATCTTGAAACCAAGGACGACCGCGAAATCATCCCGAACACCTGCTTTTCCATTGAGCCGGGGATCTACCTGCCGGAATTTGGCGTGCGCAGCGAAGTGAACGTGCTTACACGCAACGGTGCGGCCGAGGTAACAGGTAAAATACAGAACGAACTGGTCATTATTTGATGGCGAAAACAGAAACCACTACACCGGACGCGCAACCCACAACCGCTGCAGTTCCCTTCACTGGAATGGCGGCCATGGCTCCGCTGATTGGATGGCTGATTCCCGGCGCGGGCCATTTGGTCCAGAAATGCTGGATTCGCGGCCTGCTGCTGATGGCTTCCGTGGCGGGGATGTTTGCCTTTGGACTGGCAATGCAGGGCAAAGTCTACCAACCGAACACCGGCGACTTGCTGGATATCCTCGGCTTCATCGGCGATCTTGGCTCTGGGGCGTTTTATTTTATGGCGCGGATCTTTGAATGGGGCGGCACTTCAATCACATCTGCCGTGGCCGACTATGGAACGAAATTCATTGTTGTGGCCGGCCTCTTGAATATCATGGCTGCGGTGGACGCATACCACATCGCGATTGGAAAGAAACCATGATGCTGGCGCTGCAACTCTCTCATTTCACCGCCGCCACGCTGTTTGCATTCTTTTTTTCCATCGTGTTCGGCATTACCCAGCGCAACACTCCAAATGAGATGGTCCGGTACGG
>DASXJO010000337.1:0-9101 GCA_036497385.1 Candidatus Angelobacter sp.
ACAAAGCGCAGTATTAGTTGCTGTGAGATTTTTTACTAAATCAGCATGGTGTTGCAGCAACTTTTGTGGCACGGATGTGTTGCGTCGCGCGGCGATAGAGAATGCCCGCACATTATCGGCTGTTCGAGAATTAGATTGAATTTGGATCGAATCCCAGACGGTGTCGCCAAGGCTACAATCTTCGAGCTTCGACATTTGCCAAGTAGCTCTTACCAGAAGAGAACAATTTCCGACGCAGCAAGTCTCCGTAGCGGTTTGTAGGGCAGCGGGAATATGTTCCACATCGTCAAGTCGCGTCGCCGGCTTGCAAGCGAGCGGCGCGTATCAGGAGCAGAATGATTCTTCGGCGAGGCAAGGTTATTTAGCCTTTTGTCGGGAACCGACCTTCTCCCGGCGATTCATGCCGCGAGGCCCGTGGCGCGCCGAGCGGCTCGCGCCAGGAGCAGAATGATTCTTCCGCGTGGCAAAATTCTCTAGCGGTTTGTCGCGAAGCGACCAAAAGGATGAAAAGGCCGTCCGGCAACAGGACGGCCTCTTCTTTCAAGGGAGAATAGTTCCAACGGAGTTCGAAAAAGACCATCAGAACTTTCTGGCGAAATCTTATTGGCCAGCGAAAGGCAGTGTCAAGGAATTTCTAGAGAATAGATACCTTTGTTTTCAATAACTTAACAATCTTATCAACATACCTTTTTGAATGACAAAAAATGTCATTTCCGGCCTTCCATTGGCTGTAAGCAGCTCTTTTTAAGCTACTTATCGCCCTGTCTAAGGTCCAAACGGATGATCTCCACCGACTCTGGCCGGCTAAAAACCCGGTTCGGGAACATCTTGTTGGCCAGGATTCTGACCCCGCCAAAAACGAACCCAAACACCAGCGCAGCCAGCACCGTAATGACACACAACATCACCAAAGCGAAGACAAAACCGGCGCGGTCTTCACTTGGCTTGGGCTTTGTGGGCTGCAGCGGCATCACGTCGGCGTCGTAATTCACTGAAGCAAGCAGAGACTGCGCTTCGTCGGCGGGTATGTTGCCATTCACCGCGACCACATACGGTCCGGTGCGCTTAAAGTAAAACGGTCCGCCGCTGAGCCCAGCGGCTTGCATTGCGTCCATGCGCTCTCGGGCAATTGGGGGCGTGGGATAACCCACCAGAGTCACTGATGCCTCGCCTTGTGAAGTCCGATATTTACCGATTGCCACTTCCGGACTCTTGCTGAAGTCGATGAGCTGCGCCGGAATGGGAACGCCCAGACGCGCCAGCGCTTCCGGACCGATGACGTAGCGGCTGCTGTTGCGCATGAGCGACTGTGAAGGAAGATTGGCAGGAAGCGTGGGCAGCTTACCGTTTTCACTGGTTAGGCGCGGCAGAGCATCAGCCAGTGAACGAAGATCGGCGCCGGACATGGCGCTAAGATGCTCCACGGACGCATCGATGAGGATATTGCCCTTGAAGAACAGGATGCGTGTGTTGCTGGAAGCGCCGCGTTCACCAATCTTCTCCACCTGCATCTGCGGCTGGACATAATAGGTGAATGCCCCAAAAGCGCCGGTAGCATCGCTGAACCGGGCGGCTTTGATCTGCATCTTGCGATCATTGCGGCTGTAGGTGGCGCTTTCCACGTCAGTGAAGCCATATTCTTTCAGGACAGGAGCGTCGGTAGCGTCCGCCGCGGCCGGATCTTTGGAAAATTTCACCCTTTGGGCATCGATGTGCCAGCCATTAAAAGCTTGCGGCAGGGGGCCAGCGGGAGACTTGGACTGAGCAGACCCAACCGTCGCCAGCAAAAGGGCAATCGAGAGAAGATAAAGGTACGTTGACTTAAAAAAGGCAGAAAACATCACTCTTATTAGACACCATCGCGTACAAGAGGGATTCTAAACGGTTTGCCGCAATCGTTTGCTCGCCCCTCAGGAGACGCCCTTGAGTAACCCAGTTTAGAGGGAATGACCAGGAAAAATCGGGTAAACTAAATAGGATGGCAATCATTCAGCGCAGGAAGAGCGTAACTGCAAAAATAGGCAATGTGCGCGTTGGCGGCGACGTGCCCGTGGTCGTGCAGTCGATGACAAATACTGACACGGCGGACGTCCAATCCACCGTGCAACAGGTCGCGCAGCTGGCCCGGACGGGGTCGGAAATGGTCCGTGTGACCGTAAACAATGACGCCGCGGCGCAGGCTGTTCCAGCGATTTTTGAGGAATTGGCCAAGCAGAACATCCACGTTCCCATCATCGGCGACTTCCACTATAACGGCCATCTTTTGCTGACGAAATATCCTGAATGCGCGCAGGCGCTGGCCAAATACCGCATAAACCCCGGAAACGTAAGCGTGGGCCGCAAGAATGACGACAATTTCCGCGCCATGATTGAAGTGGCGGTGAAGAATGATAAGCCGGTGCGGATTGGCGTGAATTGGGGCTCGCTGGACCAGCAGCTTCTTACCCGCATGATGGACGAGAACTCCCGCAGCGCGAATCCAAAAGACGCGCGCGAAGTCACCATGGACGCGATGGTGGAAAGCGCGTTGCGTTCAGCCCAACTGGCGGAAGAGTTTGGCCTGCCGCACAACTACATCATTCTCAGCGCCAAGGTCAGCGGCGTTCAGGACCTCATCGACGTTTACCGCAGCCTCGCTGCCCGCTGTGACTATCCTCTGCATCTGGGACTCACGGAAGCCGGCATGGGCGCGAAAGGCATTGTCGGCAGCGCGGCCGGTCTCGCAGTGCTGTTGCAGGAAGGCATCGGCGATACCATCCGTGTATCGCTTACGCCTGCGCCCAATGGTAATCGCGCGGAAGAAGTTTTTGTGGGCCAGCAGATTCTGCAATCGCTGGGGATTCGCAGCTTCACTCCGCAGGTCACCGCATGCCCTGGTTGCGGACGCACCACCAGCACTTTCTTCCAGGAAATGGCGGAGCAGATCCAGTCTTATCTCCGGACCAGCATGCCGGTCTGGAAAGACAAGTATCCTGGGATCGAAGAGCTGAAAGTTGCCGTGATGGGTTGCGTGGTCAACGGGCCCGGCGAATCCAAGCATGCAAACATCGGCATTTCACTGCCCGGAACTTTTGAAGAGCCCAAGGCGCCGGTGTTTGTTGACGGAAGACTCATGACTACGCTGAAGGGCGACCATATTGTCGCCGAGTTCTTTGACATACTGAACGAGTACGTGGATACACGTTACGGTTCAGTCAAGAATGCGGAAGTTGCCCGAGTCTGAAACCTGCCGCTTCGCCCCGCTCCGGTGAAGAACAGCTGGGCGGAGCGTAAAACAAACTCCGCCTTTAAGCCGCCAGCAAACCGTAGCCTATTGCCAGCCATGCGCCAAAACCAACGACCACCATTGCGATTCGCACCATGGTGTTGTCCACGATATTGTTCCACTTCGCGTCCATAACATCCTCCAGGAAAAATCTGTTGTGCTGCACCGTTTTTGACTAATGTTTGCAGCTCTTGGTTAGTAATACGTCACCCCAGAAAATAGGTTCCCTCTTGTAAAAGTTTTTTTACAACTTTATTTGCTTACTTTCTGGTAACTCTCCTGTGTTTTTGCCGTCATATAAGTATTCATTCTTTTCTCTCTCACCCTGATGGGAGCTGAACGAGATAGAAGAACCGGCAGACAATGCGGCGAGCTCTCTTTTGCATGACAGAGAACTTCAGCGCAAAGTATCCGGTTTCTCTCTCATCTGTTCCCCCAGGGTGATTAAACTCCACCAGCTCTGGCCAGCAGTTTCCCTTCTTCCCCACATCTCATCCAAATCACCAGACAGGCCATTCTGAAGAGCCGGGGTACTACGGATGCGTCTTTATAAATTTGCGGAACAAACCAAACAGCACAAGGAAGCCGCGAAAGAACATGCCTCGCCATGGAAACTCGGCGGGCTCACGCCATGGCAACTGTCAAAGCGCGTCTACCAGGAGATCGATGAAGACGAGGTTTTCACCCGGTCAGCTGCGCTGGCTTATTACTTTGTTTCGGCGCTGTTCCCCATGATCTTTTTCCTCATGGCGATGCTGGGACTCTTTGCCCAAAGCCATAACTTACAGTCCAGCCTGTTGAATTACGCGGGCCGGTTCATGCCAGGAGACGCTTACGGCCTGGTCCAGAAGGCGATTAAAGAAGTTGCCAACAATAGCTCCGGACTGAAACTTGCTTTTGGATTGGCGCTTGCACTCTGGTCGGGCTCCGGAGGAATTGTATCGATCATGGACGCACTCAACCGCTGCTACCACGTAAAGGATTCTCGCCCATGGTGGAAGCAGAGGCTTATGGCAATCGCTCTTACGGTTGCGATTTCAGTGCTTACAATTGCCGCTCTGGCGATTGTTCTCTACGGCGGCGATATCGTTAACTTTGTTGGGTCCCACCTGGGATTGAGCAGCCTCGCCGTGATCGCATGGCGCGTTGTGCAGTGGCCGATTGCATTGTTCTTCGTGGTGCTGTCTTTTGCGCTTCTGTATTACTGGAGTCCGGACACCGAGCAACAATGGATGTGGATCACTCCCGGCTCGGTTGTGGGTGTTTTAACCTGGATCGGCGCTTCCCTGCTCTTCCGCGTATACCTGCACTTCTTTGACAGTTACAGCAAAACCTACGGATCGCTGGGTGCGGTAATCGTTTTGCTCCTCTGGCTTTATATCTCCGGTATGGCCATATTGCTGGGCGGCGAAATCAATTCAGAGATCGAGAATGCCGCTGCCAAGCGCGGACATCCAGAAGCCAAAGAGGCTGGGGAAAAAGCCGCTTAACTTATAGTCATTCATTCCTGAAGCATGGAGCGGAGAACAACCTGAGCTTGTTGCAACGTGCTATTGTCTTGCACTGTGTAGTTCAGGAGGCCGCCCATGCTCTCTGCTTGCAAGCTGATAGGGTTTGTTCCGACCACAGATTCCAATCGCTCCAGAGAATTCTACGAAGGCAAGCTCGGCTTCAAATTTGTGAGCGACGATCAATTTGCTCTGGTCATGCAGGCCGGCGAGTCAATGATCCGCATCGCCAAAGCCGGCAAATTCACTCCTGCCCAGTACACCGTGATGGGATGGGAGGTCACCGATATTGAGGAAATGGTGAAATGGCTAAATGGACGCGGAGTGATCTTCGAGAAATATCCCTTTGTCCAGGACCAGAAACAAGGCATCTGGACCACGCCGAACGGAGATAAAGTTGCCTGGTTCAAAGATCCCGATGGCAATGTGCTTTCTTTAAGCCAGCACCTTTAGGCTACCGGTATTCTCTCCGCGGCAGGCTGAGTAACGGCAGGCGTCGCCGATAAAGGGAGACCGATAGTGATCAGCAGGCCGTCATTTACGTTTTCCGCCCGAATGGAACCGCCGTGCAGTTTGATGGTGCGGTCCGCAATGGAAAGCCCCAGACCCACGCCGCCGCTAGAGCGTTCTCGCGCTTCACCCACCCGGTAAAATGGCTCAAAGATATGCTGTAACTCGGATTCCGGAACGCCCGGGCCGTGATCGCGTACCGTCACAACGGCGTTGTCGAGCCGCGTGGTAAGAGAAACTTCGACTGCGGTGCCTTCAGCCGTATAGCGAATGGCATTGCGAATCACATTCTCAATTCCGCTGCGCAGCAGCTCCGACGATCCGCGCACGCGGCACGGCGCCAGTTGCAGCACTCTCACTTCTTTGTGCAGCGGCTTGGCTTCATAATTGGCATCGTCAATCACTTCTTCCAGCAACTCTTCTAACGAGACTATTTCCGGCGGAACACGCTCTGCGCCGCTTTCAAGCCGTGTAAGCGCCAGCAACTGCCCTACCAGCGCATTCACGCGCTCGGATTCCATTTCAATTCGATCCAGCGCAGACTCACCTTTGGTAGTCGTATTTTTGCGGGCCAGCGCCAGCGCTACTGTCAGGCGCGCAAGAGGCGAGCGCAATTCGTGAGAGATATCGGCCAGCAGGCGCTTTTGCGATGAGATAAGCGCCGCGATGCGCTCGGCCATGTGGTCGAACTCACGGCCCAGGTCGGCCAGTTCGTCACGCCGGCTGCCCAGTTGCGGAGCGACGCGCGCCTCCAGATTTCCTTGCGCAAAAGACTGCACCACTGTCTTCAATTTCTTGACCGGCGACGTGAGATAGAGAGCCAGGAAATAAGAAATTACGCCCGCCGCCAGTATGCTGAGCCAGATGCCCAAGGGCGGCAGTCCGCGAAAAACGTAAGGCTGGCGCAAACGCGTAACAAAGATAAAAACGCGTCCGCTGGGTGCAATCACGGTCCGTCCCCAGGTTAGCCTGCCTAGCTCCGTAACATGCGACACATGCTGCTGAGTCGTCTTGATCTCAGCCGCAAGATCGGCTGCTTCAGCCGGCGTGGGTGGTGTCAGCGACTTTCCATTGCTATCAAACAGCTCGATTTCGGTACCGGCTTCTTTAAGTGACCGATTCACGTATTGTTCAAACGCCTGTGGGCCTTCGCTGTCATACACCTGCACTGCCGATTCCGCATACAAGTTCAACGCTTCTCCCAGCGCGCCGCGTCTGCGCTCCGGGTTGGGGTCCTGCGCAAAGGAAAACCAGAGCATCAGGTTCAATGCGCCGATCATTGCGGCCGCGGCCAGCCAGAAGCAGAAAAATATCTTCAGGAACAGGCTGCGGTATTTCACTGCTGCTCTCCTGGAAGGAGATAAACATAACCGCTGCCGCGGATGGCCTTGATGCGCTCCTGCTCGCCGTCATAAGGCCCCAGCTTGCGCCGCAGATTGCTCACATGCACGTCAATGCTGCGGTCCATGGGAGACATTGGCCTGCCCAACGCGGCTTGCGTCAGGTCTTCTCGACTGATGATCTTGCCCGGATTACGCAGGAAAGAATAGAGAAGATCGAACTCCGCTCCTGTAAGCACCACAGGTTTGCCATTGCATGTAACGCTGCGTGAATCGGGATGCAGATCAACCCCGGCCAGATGAACGGGCTGCGAGGCCGAAGGCGTTGCTCCAGTGGTGGAGCGGCGCAGGATCGCGCGCAACCTTGCAACAAGTTCGCGAGGATTGAAAGGCTTGGGCAGATAATCATCCGCTCCAAGCTCAAGACCCAGAATGCGGTCCAGTTCGCTGCCGCGCGCCGTCAACATCAATACCGGCACGGCGCTTTTCTGCCGAAGTTGCTTCAGCACATCAAGTCCGCTCATGCCGGGAAGCATCACGTCCAGCACCACGGCGGAATAGTGATTGGCCAGCGCTTTTTCCAAACCGCTGGGGCCGTCATGCGCTGAGTGCAGATCGAACTGTTCGCTCTGGAGATATTCCTCCAGCAGCTTGCTTAATTCTGTGTCGTCGTCAATGAGCAGGACTGAGACCATACGTAGTCACCTTAAACCCTGTAGATATCGGGATGGGGTTAAGAATCGTGAAGGAATCATACTACGCGAATTAACAACTCATAACTTTTGTTCTCTGCCCGCCGGGTTCACACTAGTGGTAGCCCATTGCGGGGTTTCCCGGCACAGTGCCGGGGTGATGCAGCTGCCACCCAAATTGTAAAAGGAGTTGGTTATGCACAAGAAATCAATCATTCTCGCCGCCATTGTAATGGCCTTGGCAGCAGGCCTGGCGACAACAGCATTTGCGCAACACAGGAGCATGGGCTTTGGCCGCAACAACGGTTGGATGCTAAAACATATGACCAAGCAGTTGAACCTGACTGACGCCCAGCAAACCCAGATCAAGGGCATCATGGCTGATGAAAAAACCAAGCTTAAGCCAATGATGCAGCAGCTCCGCCAGAACCAACAGGCGGAAGACGCAAATATCAACGGAAGCTTTGACGAAAACCAGGCCCGCGCCTTCGCCAATAAACAAGCCCAGCTTATGACTGACTTGATTGTGGAAAAGGAACGCATGCGGTCGCAAGTCTATGCCGTGCTTACTCCAGAGCAACGACAGAAGGCGCTTCAACTCATGCAGGAACGCCAGCAACACCGGCAGGAACGCATGAACATGAAGAAGCAAGCAGAACAAAAACAGCAATCAAAGTAGGATCTCCTTTCTCTCTCCTCCCCTCCAGAGGCTGGGCGGCAGTAATGCCGCCCTTTTTTGCCCGAAGCTTTCCTTGCGCTTGACAATGATTCCGTGACTACAATAATTAGGAGCCGAGTGTAGATACTGCGGACCCGAGTGCCTGAAGTTGGACCTTTTCACATTCGATTTCGACCGCTGGCGGTGTGAAGCAGCCACAATGAGGAGGAGTTCCCATGCCTAAGATCAAAGCCAACAACATCACAATGAACTATGACCAACAAGGAACCGGAGATCCGCTTATTCTCATTCCTTATCTGGCCGCCGATCACGCATGCTATGCCTTCCAGGTGGCCGAGTATGCCAAGCACTTTACGTGCATCTCGCTCGACCTCAGGGGGACGGGTGAAACCGACAAACCCGAAGGCGCGTATTCCACCGAGCTTCTAGCGGACGATGTGGCCGCTTTCATGCAAGCTGCGGGAATCCGCAAGGCCCATATTGCAGGCCTGTCTCTGGGTGCGGCAACAGGCATGTGGCTCGCGGCTAAGCATCCAGATAAGGTCCAATCGCTGTCACTGCACAGTGGCTGGCCCAAAACGGATCCCTTCATAAAGACCGTGGTCGAGGGTTGGCAGTTGGCTGCCAGAGCGATGGACAGCGTCCCGCAAATGGTTATTCTCTCCATCTTCCCGTGGTGCTTTACCCCGGAACTATATGCCGCAAAGCCGGACTATATTAAGTCCCTGGCAGACTTTGTCCGGAGTCGGCCCGCGCAGCCCCTGACGGCTTTCATCCAGCAATCAAATGCCGTAATCGCCCATGATGCAGAAGATCAGTTGACTAGAATCACGGCGCCCACACAGATCACATTCGGACGCCAGGACGTGGCGACATCCACGCGTTTTGCGGATCAGATGCACGGTAGGATTCGAAATTCCGAGGTGCTGATTTTCGAAGGGTGTGCACACGCGCCCATCTATGAAAAGGTCGAGGAGTTCAACCGGAAGACATTAGAGTTCTTGCGGAGGAACGCCAAAGCGGCCACCGCATAGCTCTGCGGGCAGCCACGTCCGGCTTTGTAGTCTTGCGGGCAAAATAGGAGTCTCTTTCGTCCAGAAGCAATCG
>DASXJO010000338.1:0-1683 GCA_036497385.1 Candidatus Angelobacter sp.
GGCGAATGGGTTGATTTTTGGCTTGCAAACTGTAGCGGTGGTCTGGTTTGGCGCAACGCTGGTTCTCAGTGGCAAATTCAGCGTTGGCATGCTGTTTGCCTTCGTCGCTTATCAGGAACAATTCAAGGCACGCATCACCACCCTGGTTGACCGTCTGTATGAGTTCCGCATGCTCTCGCTCCAGGTCCAGCGGCTGGCGGATGTAGTTCTGGAAAAACCTGAATCCACCTTCATCGAAGACGTAGGAGCGGAGGTGGAAGACTCTTCCATCGACGTGAAACACCTTTTCTTCCGCTACTCCGATACCGAGCCGTGGTTGTTGCATGACGTTACTTTCAGGATCGAACCGGGCGAATGCGTTGCAGTCGTCGGCGCTTCGGGAGCGGGAAAATCGACGCTGCTCAAGTTAATGGCCGGTCTTCTAAAGCCGCAATCGGGAGATGTGGTTGTAAACGGCCATTCTGTTTGCGAGAGCCGCGCAGCCGTCCTGGGCAATGTTGGCTTTGTCTTGCAGGACGATTGCCTGTTTGCTGGGACCATCGCGGAAAACATCGCGTTTGCCTCTGACGTTGCCGATATGTCACGGGTGCAAGAATGTGCGCGCCTTGCCTGCCTTGATGATGAAATTAACCAGATGCACATGGGCTACAGCACGCTGATTGGTGAGATGGGCTCGGCGCTTTCCGGAGGCCAGCAACAGCGCCTTTTGCTGGCGCGCGCTCTTTATCAGCAGCCTTCAATTTTGATCCTGGATGAAGCCACCAGCCATCTGGACGTTCCCACCGAGCAGCGGATCGCAGCCATGCTGGTTGAGCTGCGCATGACGCGAATTTTTGCCGCACACCGTCCGGACACAATACGAATCGCCGACCGCGTCATCACCTTGTCCCGTTCGGGAAAGATTTCTGAAGAGCCGTCTTCGTTGCGCGCGGCGCGCGAAGCCGGTGCACGAGTTTATGAAGGAGAAAGCTATGTCTAATCAAATCGAAGCCAATAGGGTGCTAAACCGCATAGGCGCCCGCATATTAACTGAGGGAGAAGTCGAAAGCGTAAGCGCTGCCGGGCCGCCATGCCAGCTCACGTTCACACACCTGCCCAAGGGCGGCTCGGACGAAGATACGTTTTGTCCGTAATCTGAGGCGCTGGGCAAACGATGTAATTAAAAACTAAAGGAGAAAAACTATGTCGAGACAAGAAGACAACAGAGTGCTTGTACGGAAAGGCGCTCGTGAGCTGACGATCGATGAACTTGACCAGGTAAGCGCGGCGATGCAAGCCCACACCAACGTGTGCACCGCAGCCATGCCCTTCGCTACGGTTACAGGTTCCGGTGATGGCGACGGCTGCAGCGATACCGACAAGGACTCGAATTTTATTTAGTGAAAACTCGGCCGCCCCGATGCTCTCTGCTGATGGGCGGCCTGCAACGTTTGGAGAGCTTGGGCCGTTCAACCGACCCAAAATTGCGACAAAGGAGAACAACATGAAGGAACAGGACAGGGTATTAATTCGCCGGGGCGCTCGTGAGCTGACACCGACAGAAGCCGACCTGATCAACGGCGGCTTGCGTACGCTTACGGTCTGCACGATCGGCGGCGCCACAGCACAAAGAGATGGAGATGTTTCCTTAGGCGAGTGCTAGTTCTTATCGGGCTGCTTTCCCCGCGGCCCGGCAAGACTCTC
>DASXJO010000339.1:0-4729 GCA_036497385.1 Candidatus Angelobacter sp.
CGGGCAACAAGGCGGCCAGGGTGGGCAAGGTGGTCCGGGCGGCGACGACGATGATCAAGGCCCACAGAACCCGTTTGGGGGGCCCGGAGGCGGCGGTGGACGCCAGCGCTCGCTCGGTTCAGGCGTAATCCTGAACAGCAATGGCTACATCATTACCAATTTTCACGTGGTGGATAAGGCTGACCGTATCCGCGTAAAACTCTTTGACGAGCCTGCGACGGTGCTGCACGACGCCAAGGTCATAGGCGTGGACACTGAAACTGACCTGGCATTGATTAAGATTGATCCGCCTAAAGACAAGCCCTTAACAGCGGCGCGGCTGGGCGATTCCGACAAGATGACCGTAGGGGATTGGGTGCTGGCCATCGGCAGCCCATTTGATTTAGAAGCCACGGTAACTGCCGGCATTGTCTCGGCCAAAGGGCGCAACCTTCCCGGCGGACGCCAGTTCCAGTCGTTCATACAGACCGATGCGGCCATCAATCCCGGAAATTCCGGCGGCCCGCTGGTAAGCATGAACGGCGAAGTCATCGGCATCAATACGGCCATTTATACGCAGTCATTTGGATATCAGGGTGTGGGATTCGCCATGCCCTCGAATGTGGTGCGCGATGTATATGAGCAGTTGCGGACGGGCGACCATAAAGTTGCGCGCGGATCTATTGGCGTGGAATTCAGCGCGGTAGCGAACCCGGCTGTGTTGCGCATCTACGGAGCAAAAAATGGCGTGCCGATTACCAATGTCCGGCCAGACAGCCCAGCGGCCAAAGCGGGATTGCAGGGTGAAGACACCATCACGGCAGTGAATGGCAAGCCTATCAAGAGCGGTGAAGAGCTGGTCAGCCTGATCTCGGCTACCCGTCCGGGCAACAAGCTGAACCTGACTTACCTGCGCAACGGCCAGGAAAAACAGACGACCGTGGTTGTGGCGGACCGCGCCAAGCTCTTTGGAGATCGCACCGACCAGAGCAGCAGTGACGATACCCCCGATGACAGCAGCCAACCCACGCCGACCAAGCTAGGCGTTACGGTGAAAGCGGTTTCTCCGGAAATGGCAGAGCGGATGGGCACAGCCGAGGGTAAAGGCGTGCAGGTGGTAGACGTGAAACCCGGTTCATTTGCCGACGATCTACAGCTACAACCCGGCTTGATTATCCTGAAAATCAATAAACAGCCGGTCAACAGCGAAGAGGAATTCCGCAGGATCACCTCACAGCTTAAGAGCGGGCAGGATATAGTGTTCCTTGTCCATTCTGGGCGTGGCTCTTCTGGCGGAAATTCGTTCATTTCCGGCACGCTGCCGTAAGCGCAAACCGAAACTGCAGGCCAGGATTTCCCGGGGAGGTCTTTTTACGACAGCCCGGAAATCCTTGATTTTTGGGCTAGTCAGGGTGCTTTTGGTCGATCGACTACCTGGAAAAGTCGAAAACAATTCAGAATTCATTGATTCCATTACACTTCGGTAATCCCGAGCTGCACAACAATCTTCTGGCGTCCCAGCATCCAAACATGGGATGATGTTCGGATGTCGGGTTTGGCTCATGGAAGGCCCGGCAGACCGGAGTTCGAAATTGATAAGGATTTGTTAGGCACATTCTTTTCTTGAGGTGAGTCGGTGCGTGCAGCCTTAAAAAAACTCGTGATTTTAAGCTTTGCCATGGTGCTATGCTCCGGGTACGCTCCGGCGGCAACCAAGGCGGCGAGCAAGTCGGCCACGCACGGGCGCCACAAAGGCAAGCGCAAAGCCTCATGGAAGAAAAAGGGCCAGCAAGGCATCAACTCTGAGCGGGCAACGGAGATACAGCAGGCGTTGATCCGCCAAAATTACCTGACCGGCGAGCCTACCGGTGAATGGGACGCGCGCACCCAGGCAGCCTTGATCAAGTATCAGGGTGATAATGGCTGGCAAACCAAAGTTGTGCCCGACTCGCGGGCTCTGATCAAACTGGGCCTGGGTCCAAACTATTCCGCCGAGCTGCTGAACGGACCACCCAAAGCGGCCCCTGCAGCGACACCTAGCACGACTGCTTCACGCGGCATTGAGGGAGCAGCAGGCGGCAAGCAGTAAGAGTAGCTATTGGTTTAGCTGTTCGTTGCCGGTTGCTGGCTCTTACCTTTGGATTCTTTGCTATTCGCTCTGAGCGGAATTCGTCCGCACCCAATCGCTCTTAAGTTCGTCTTGCCTGAAGCGATGTCCTTACATGGCGAGTTGTTTTATAATTCAAGGCCATGGACACCCCCTCAATTATTGAAGCACTCACCGAGCAGCGGGACCGCGTAGTCGCTGCTATAGAAGCTCTCACCGGAGGCCGCACGCGACGGGCCTCATCCTCCTCCGCACCGGCCGGTCCGCGCAAACGCGGCCAAATGAGTGAAGCGGGAAGAAGAAGCATCTCAATGCGGATGAAGGCGCGCTGGGCCAAAGCAAAAAAATCCGGCAAGAACGCGCTCTAAAGCTCCAGACAATTCATGTGTCGGCCTCCGCAGGTCTGCGGGGGCGGCGCATGCTTGTGCCTCGATTGGAAGATCAGCCAGGCATGCGCCTAAATCGCATCAGACAAGCTGCCCGGAAAGTGAGATTACTGCAATCCCTGTTCCTGCATCTTCTTTCGCAGAGACAGTGGACGCATATCAGTCCAGACCTCTTTGATATAGGCCAGGCACTCGGCTTTTGGGCCGCTCTTGCCCGCGTCCTTCCAGCCCAGCGCGTTCTCCCTGTGCGCAGGCCAGATGGAATACTGCTCTTCATGATTGAGGACAACTTTGTAGATGGTTTTATCTTCAGTTTCTTCAGGCATTGCGCTTTTCTCCTTTGAGAATCTCGTCTATCGGCAAATAGCTATTCATCCGGCTGTCTGGGTTAGACCGCTTTTTGCAACAAATCCAGAGTGAGGCGGTTGAGCCGGACAGGGTCTGCGATCTCCGAGCCTTCCGCCACCAGGGCCAGTTCAAACAGCAGTTCAATCGCGTCGCCCAGTGTTGCATCATCGGCATTGGATTTAAACCGCTCATGCAGTTTCTGGACAATGGGATGGTTCGGATTCAGTTCCATGATGCGGCGCTGTTTGGGACCGCCGCCTTTGCCTTTCTGCAACAGCCGCTCCAGGTGCGGACTGTATTCATGTTCCTCCGTGATAAGGCATGCGGGCGAATCCACCAGGCGGCTGGACACGCGAATCTGTTTCACATATTCGTCCAGCTTTTTCTGGCAGGCTTCCAGGAAGCTCTTATACTCTTCCTCTTTTTGCTTGATCTGCTCTTCGGCTTGCTTCTTCTCCTCGTCAGTACCTACTTCAAACCTACCCTTGGTGACCGACTTAAGCTTGTGCTCCTGAAAGTCATGCAGGTGCTGGACCAGAAGCTCATCCACCGGATCACTCAGGTAGAGGACTTCATAGCCTTTTTGCCGCACGCTTTCCAGGTGAGGAGAGTTTTCTATCACCTTGCGCGACTCCCCGGTGAGATAGAGTATCTCTTTTTGCTCTGGCTTCATCCGGCCAACGTAGTCGCCCAGCGTGGTCAGTTCCTTTGCGTCATGCGACGATTCGAACAGCAGCAGCGGCAGGATCTTGTCCTTGTTTTCATAGTCAGAGCTGACGCCTTCTTTCATAGCCTTGCCGAACTGTTCCCAGAACTTCAGGTACTTGTCCGATTCCTTCTCTTTCAGTTCAGACAGTGCTTCCAGCAGTTTCTTGGTGAGCCACTTGCGAATCTGGGTGATGTGGCGGTCCTGCTGAAGCCGCTGCCGTGAAATATTCAGCGGCAAGTCGCTGGAGTCTACTACGCCTTTCACAAAACGAAGATAGCGCGGCAAAACTTCCTCGCACTTCTCCATCACCATCACGCGCTTGGCATAGAGCTTAAGACCGGACTCTGTGCCATGATAAAAAAGATCGTAGGGGGCTTGGGCCGGAATAAACAGCAGCGCCTCAAGTTCAAACGTGCCCTCTGCTTTGAGCGGCAGCACCTTGAGCGGCTCAGTCCAGTCATTGGCAAGGTGCTTGTAGAAGTCGTTGTAATCGGTGTTGCTAACTTCCCCGCGCCGTCGCGTCCAGAGCGGCTTTTGGGAGTTCAGCGTTTTGGTTTCAATCTTGATTTCCTTGGATTCGTCCTCGCCCGGCTCCTGCGGAGGTCCTTCATAAATAATGGGGTACGGGATAAAGTCCGAATATTTGTGAACGATCATTGAGAGCTTCCAGCGATCGGTATAGTCCTCAATGCCATTTTCAGCATCAGGCTTTTTTAGCTGAAGAATGATCTCCGTGCCGCAGCTTGGCTTTTCCGCTTCCGCTAATGTGTAGCTGCCATCTCCCGCAGACTCCCATTGCGTAGCCGTGGCTTCACCCGCACGGCGCGTGATTATAGTGACCTTGTCCGCAACCATGAACGCGGAATAGAAGCCCACTCCGAATTGCCCAATCAGGTCGGCAACCGCTTCGGCGGACTGCGACTCCTGCATGCGCTTGCGCATCTCCTGCGTTCCCGATCTCGCAATGGTCCCAATATGGTCAATCAGGTCCTGGCGGCTCATACCAATCCCTGTATCGCTGATGGTCAGGGTCTTGTTCGCTACATCCGGCTTTAGCCTGATCTCAAACTTGTGGCCGTCCGGGACGAGTTCCGTATTGGTGAGCGCTTCAAAGCGCAGCTTGTCCAGGGCATCAGAGGCGTTGGAGATCAACTCCCGCAGAAAGATTTCCCTTTGCGTATAAAGGGAATGGATCATGAG
>DASXJO010000340.1:0-4672 GCA_036497385.1 Candidatus Angelobacter sp.
TTCAAGCCACAGAGTCCCATGAGCATGGGCGCGTGGACGCTCTCCGCTTTCTCCAGTTTTTCCGGGGCTGCTGCATTTGCCAACCTGATCCGGCAAAGAATGGGTCCATCAATCGCAATCAGCCTGGTAGAAAACGCCTCAAGTTTTTTAGCCGCTGCGACAGGACTGGTGATGTCGAGTTACACGGGAGTGTTGATTGGCGCGACCGTGATACCTGTGTGGAATGAAAACGTGAGCACGCTGCCCCAGCATTTTGCCGCTTCAGGACTCAATTCGGCAGTTTCGCTGCTTGAAGTTCTAGGACATGATGACAGCCGCGCGCTGAATATCCTGGGAATTGGGGCATCAGTGTATGAGGTGTATGAAGGCTTTGAGCTTGAGACAAAACGAGATCGGGTGAATGAGCCTCTACACAAAGGCTGGAGCGGCGCAATCGTGCGGGCAGGAGGAGTGCTGTCCGGACCAGTTCCGCTTGCGTTGCGCCTTGCCTATGCAGTGAGCGGCAACAAGAAGCTTCGTCGCGCAGCAGCATGGTCAAGCATTGCCGGTTCCCTGCTTACACGTTTTGGCTGGGTGCACGCGGGTCGAGCTTCGGCGAGAGATCACCGCATTCCGCTGGAGCTGCCGCAGGGCGCAGCGGAAGTGAAGAAGAACAGCCATCAGATCGCACTGCAGAAACCGGCATAGCGAATCACGTCCGCCAGGACATGTTCTGAATTGACGCTAGGTGGGTATGACTGGCTACTTCTGAGAGCTTCTAGGCGTACAGACGTGATTCAGATACTGCTCGGCGTCCGCACAGAGCATTTGGCATTTGTGACAGCGAATGGGGCCTTTGACCACAACTTTAGGACGGGAAGCCGGAGGAGTATTCACATTGGGTGGAGTCATACTGTCAAATTACGCGCTCAGAGCGCTTCCTGCAACATGAATCGACGCCGCTACACTGGTTTAAGGCTTTTTAGCTCAAAGGCTTTTTTAGGGAAAAATCGGCCGTCAGGACGATTTTCAGATGATCGTTGTGCTATACTAAGACTTCCCGTTAAGTGATTCACCAACGGTTAGCGAGCCGGTCCAGCCTTAAAGCGACAACCCACCTCACGAATACCAGTCAATCTTCTTCAGCAGGAATATCAAAAAAACAAAGGAACAACTACAAATGGAACAAGGAATTGTGAAGTGGTTTAACGACGCAAAGGGATTTGGATTTATTACCCGGAACAGTGGCGATGGAGACGTGTTTGTGCATTTCTCCGCGATCCAGTCCAGCGGTTTTCGCAGCCTGCCGGAAGGCCAGGCCGTTGAATTCACGGTGACCAAAGGCCCCAAGGGCTTGCAGGCCGAGAACGTAAAAGTTCTGTAACAACCTGAATCACTGCCCGGATGCTTTTGAAGCTCCGGGCAGTTCTGCGTTTGGGCTATTTCGTTTGCTTAAACGCGCTGTGCAGACTACTCTTGAGACACGGTAGCGGCTCTTGCTTCGCCTCTCTGGATTTATCACTCCACTCTTGCGATGGCACTCTGCACCACTGGATCCGGAGGATCAATCCCTCTGGTGAAAATACCCGCGCGTTGGGAAGGCTTCTTGTTATGGACGCAAGCACGGTTTGCCTCAGCATTTTTGTCGGTTTAACTTCAATGGTGGCAATGTTCCGGATTTACAAAATGAATTCATTCAGGTTCAAGGTGGCCAGCTACAGATCGCAAACAATGTGTCAGGCGTGCCATGCCATTACATCCAGGGCAGAGGCCAATTGCCTGCGATGTGGCAAGCCGCTGGGCAAACCTTAAGCACCATTTACCTGCGCAGCAAATAGCGGACAACTAGTTACAACCAAATTAAAGGGAGAAATATGAGCACAACAGCAAGCGGCAATCCGGAAGATACAATGCCTGAGTCCAGGGCAAAAGGCGAGAAAAAGTCTGGTTCACCAGCCCCAACGAACAAGTATGCCATAGCACAACTGGCCAAGAAAAAGCAGAGACGCAAGGCGCATCGTCTAACGATTAAAAGATCGAATACGAACGGATAATAATTTTAGTGTTGGTGCCGAGAGGGGGACTCGAACCCCCACGAGCCGTTTAAGCCCTGCGGATTTTAAGTCCGCTGCGTCTGCCAGTTCCGCCATCCCGGCGCGGGAACATCCATTTTATAGGGAATTTGAGTTTTGGGTGTCGCGACGTCCGCTGCTTCCTTTCTTGTGGCGGCTTTGAGACGCAGCAATGCTGCACCTCTATGTTGAAAGATACGCCTCACTCAATGAGTGTCGTTGCGCACAATGGCGCAATTGACGCAAGCATGCAGGCTCACGCGATGCTGCAGCGGAGCAGTTCCCTCACCTCACTTGTCTCAGCAAGTCGGCTGCGGAGGTTCGGGATGGCATTTCTTTAGGGATGGCATTTCGAATCGAGACAGCATTTCGAATCGAGACAGCATTTCAGATCGGGGACAGCATTTCGGCGGTATTGCATTTGGTCCCGTGAACCAGATGATCATCCAGGCCCGACTGCGGTGATCGAAAGCTGGCACTTTGACCCGTTCCCAATGGACCACGGGTGTTAAGTCACATTCTGCGTTGTTCCTTTACAATCGACAAGCGCGACAAGGTGCAGATTTTGTGCAACCAGCCGAGCCGGCGCGAGTCCAATGAGTCTATGCAAATGGTGGAGAGCCCAACCGTGGAAACCGAGTGTCTGCCGTTTTCAAGTATTCCCCACACTACCCGCCTTTTTGACGACTATCTCCATCATTTTGACAGCGTAAAGCAGTTCTATGCGCGGGCGCCGCTGAGCCAGGATTGGTGGACGGATGAGATCAAAAAGATCGATTATCCGGCGGAGCGCAGGCAGGCCGTGGCGACGATCCTGGAGCGGCAGAACCGGGAGTTTGGCGCGGGCGAAAAGACTCTGGCGAATATTGAGCGGCTGCGCCAGGGTGCGGCAGCAGTCATAACGGGGCAGCAGGTTGGACTTTTTGGCGGACCCACGTTTTGCATTCTGAAAGCGCTCACCGCTGTCCTGATGGCGGAAAAAGCCAGCGCGGTGCCGATGTTCTGGCTGGCCACTGAAGACCACGATCTCGAAGAAATCAACACAGTAAACCTGGCGGCCGGCGATCATCTGCAGAAGTTCACGGTGAACGTGCCGCACATAGAGGGCGCGCCGGTCGGGAACATTGCGTTCACGGATGAGATCACGGCTGCGACGCAGCAGGTAGAAGCGCTGTTTGGAAAATCAGAGATCAGCGAACTCCTCGCGGCCAGCTATGGCAAGGGCGAGACGTTTGGGACAGCATTTGCCAAGTTCTATACCCAAGTATTTTCCGAGATGGGTGTGGTCTTCCTGAACCCTCTCGATAAAGAACTGCACCGCATCGCGCAGCCGGTATTTCGCGCGGCGCTGGAGAAGTGCGATGAAATAAATCAGGCTCTCGTGGCGCGCAATCACGAACTGGAAGCAGCGGGATATCATGCGCAGGTCAAGGTTACGCCGACGCACACGCTTTGTTTCTATTTTGAAGAGGGAGTCAGAACGCCGGTGCGCCACCAGGATGGCGAATTTTTTATTGGCCAGCGCAAGCTCCCTGCGGCGGAGTTGTTGCATGAAGCGGAGCGATGTCCAGAGAAGTTTAGCGCAAACGTGCTTTTGCGCCCGCTGATGCAGGATTACCTATTGCCGACTTTGTGCTATATCGGCGGGCCTGCCGAGATAGCGTACTTTGCGCAGATTGAAGTGGTCTATCGTAAGCTGGCCGGCAGAGTGACGCCGGTTGTTCCGCGCATTTTTGCCACACTGATTGAACCCCGCATGGCCAAGCTGATGGACCGTTACCAACTATCTCTTTTCGACCTTTTCAATACACCTGAAAAAACGCGCGAACTGGTCGCCAGTCGCGCATTGCCGGATAGCATCCTCAAAAGTTTTGATCTGGCGGCGGAGCATGTTGAGAAGGCGCTAGCGCTGATCCATGGGCCGCTGGAGAAGCTGGACAAATCGCTGATTGACGCAGCGGAGAATGCCGGGTCGAAAATGCGGTACCAGTTACAAGGCATCCGTGATAAAGCCGCAAGAGCCGAGGCGCGAAAGAATACTGAAGTGCTGCGCCATGCCGACGAACTAATCACGGCTCTTTATCCCAACAAGGAATTGCAGGAGCGGGAGATTGGCGGGGCTTATTTCCTGTTGAAGTACGGAAAGAGCGTTTTGGGCCAGATAAAAACTGCGGTTAGCACCGGATGGAAAGAACATCAGGTAATCCGGATACAGCCTGAGTAAAAAACTTTTACCGTAGATTGCCCCTAATCCGTATCCTGCACCTGATTGCTTACAAATAGCTGAGGAATCCAATGTCCTTTCTCCGTTGCTTCAGTCCTGCGAACCACTGGCATGGAAGGTAAAGCACCATCACGACCATCAGCCAAACCAAGTAGAGCAACCCAATGCTCCAGACATATCCTGGCGGCGCAGGTGGATTCATTACGGGGTGGTTCATGAACAGCCACGGCGCAACCAAACCCGTGCGCAACAATGAAACAATCATCGCCGCGAAATGGATCAAGGGAATGTGCAGAACGTAGTAGAAGAATGGGACTCGGCCAAATATCTTCAATACGTTTGTAACGCGACTGCCGGCGTTTTCCAGAAAGGGTAATACCAATAACATTGGGCCGAG
>DASXJO010000341.1:0-1740 GCA_036497385.1 Candidatus Angelobacter sp.
CAGCCCAGAATCCGCGGTGAAGGACGACGCCAGTAAAGAGCATGGCAAAGAAGCCAATGCCTCCAAAGAGCAGCATGGGAATAAATCTTCCAGCCGCAGGCCCGGCGCAGTAAATATCCAGGAGGACGCAAAAGAGATGGAACGCGAAAGAGATTTGGTGGAGCGGCGCGCAAATTACTATGACGGCGCAGAACTATTCCTGGAAATCTCTATTGTTCTTTGCTCCATCGCGCTGCTGGCGGAAGCAAAGCTCTTCTGGAAGCTTTCTTTTATCAGCACCATCCTGGGAATCGGCGTTGCACTGTTCGGGTTTTTGGGCGTGCATTGATATCGTAAATTCTCTTCTTGTTGGAATGTTTTGAGATGTCCAGGATCTTTCTAGCTACCACCAACCCAGGCAAAGTACGCGAGTTCCGTGAGGCCGCGCAGGCGTTGTCCATTGCGCTGGATCCTTTGCCGCGCATGGCTGAAGTGCCGCCTGCTGTTGAAGACGGAATTACTTTCGAGCAAAATGCCCGAATCAAAGCGGAATATTACAGCCATCTAGCGCTGGGAGAGTTGGTGCTGGCGGAAGACTCAGGGCTGGCGGTGGACGCACTGAACGGCGCGCCAGGAGTACATTCAGCCCGTTATGCTGCTGTACTGCATTCAGGCGTCTCGGACCAAAACTCAGACGACCAAGCAAACAATGCCGCCCTCATTGCTCATCTCAAGCGGCTAAATCAGGATCGATACACAGGAAAATATGTCTCCGTGATTGCGCTGGCTCGCGACGGCCAGACTCTTGCCACATTTAGCGGCGAAGCGCCGGGAGAACTGCTCACCGTCGCACGCGGGAATCAGGGCTTTGGGTACGACCCGCTGTTTTACTTCCCTGCTCTTGGTAAGACTTTTGCGGAGCTTCCCCTGGAGCAAAAACGCGAGCATAGCCATCGCGGCAAGGCATTTCGCCAGTTTCTGGAGTGGTACAGTAAGCAGCCGCGGTGAAACAGGTAATCTATTTGAGCATGTCAATGGCTTCTTTTTTTAGCTTCCTGGAATCAGCTTGCCATTTTGTGCCATCCTGAAATTGCAGTTCCGCAACATAAACAACCACTCCTGCCGGATGTCTGGACAAGTCCTCCCGGGACGGAACGGCATTTGCCGAAATGTCGAACTCGGTCGTCGTATCCACTTTTTCTGGGACGGTCACCAGCTCGCCTCGGCCCATCCTGATGTCATCCTTTTTCACCGCCACCCAGCCAAGGCGGTAAACCTGGATTCTATTGTGGCTCTTGTTTTCCAGGTGAGCGTCCAACAGCACGTTATCAGCCCCAAACGATGCCTGGACAATGTGCACGGGATCGCCGGCTTGAGGTGCGAACAGCATCAGGATATCTTCTCCACCTCTTTGGGAGGTTGCAGGCAGTATCAGGCCCAGGCTTTGCCGCGCCATGATGGCAATAAGAAAGATCATAAAAATCAGCAATTTCTTCATAATTGCACCCCGTGTTCTTCGAACTTGGCTCTGCCGCGGCATACGGCAGCAGCTCCGTCTTGCGCTTTCGCATCCTACACCTTAGGCTGGAATTCTCAAGTTAAATTTGAGGTTTGCCAGGCCTGATTAGGCCGAATTTAGAAGTTGCGCTACCCTGCAAATCCAAGTAAATTCAAGGTTCTCTCATGGCTAAACGGCCTTCACAAACAGCTACCCGGTCAGCCAATGGCACATCAGATAAGTACCAGCGCATTCTGGACGCG
>DASXJO010000342.1:0-5003 GCA_036497385.1 Candidatus Angelobacter sp.
GAAGTAGAGCAGGCTTGGCGCGGCAACGCAGGCTGATTTTACGGGTTAAAATGATGGGAGTGGCCCTGTAGCTCAGATGGATAGAGCGACGGTTTCCTAAACCGCAGGTCGCAGGTTCGACTCCTGCCAGGGTCACCAGACTTTCTGGAAGGGTTTGCCATTGCATTGGACAATGAGATTGTCGGGGGCATTTCTGAGCCTGATGTTGTGCTGCAATGCACATGCGGCAGACATGCGCGTTCACGCTCTGCAATCAAAGCCGCTCAGCACACCGCAGCCTGGCATAACCGCGAACACTATCACGATTGGAAGTCTTGCTCCGCTGACGGGTGAGAACGCCGAAACGGGCAGCGCAGTGAAAGCGGTTTTGACCGCCTACTTTGGCGACCTGAACCAGCGCGGCGGAATTTACGGGCGGCGCATTGTGCTTCGTTTTGATGACTCCGGAGACGACAGCATCGCTACGGTGAAGAGCGCAAAACGTCTGGCCTCTGCTCCGGTATTTGTTATGGTGGCCCCGTTTGTGCCTGACGCGGAACAAAAAGTGGCCGCGGTGGCGCAAGCAAGTAAGGTCCCGCTGGTTGGGCTACTGGCGCTTTCCGTGCCTAGCGAAACTGTGAATCGAGAAGTGTTTTATCTTCTTCCCGGCTTTCAGCAACTGGAACAGGAGTTGGTCCGCTTTGCTGCGGCCCGCGACAAATCGGCCATGGGCAAAACCGCAGTGGTCGTCGCCGATAGCAAGTTGCAAGCCGACGTGGCCCCGGCGATGCAAGCGACTTGGAAAGAGCTGAGCGTGGAGAAGCCGCAGGAGTTTGTATTTTCAGCAGCGAAGGCCGAAGACGTTGTCCGCGATCTGCACAGCCAGGGAATAGAGCGTGTCTTTTTTATTGGCGATGGAGAGCAGCTTGCGCCATGGATACAGGCAGCCGACAAAGCTGAATGGGCGCCAAGAGTTTTTGTGCTGGGGCCGCTGCTGGATGAAAGCATTCTTGGTGCGCCGGCGCGTTTCCAGGGCAGGATATTTGCCGCCTATCCGCAATTGCAGCCGGAAGTCGGCGCGGTGGATGAGTTCGACTACTTTCTCAGCAGTCACAATCTTGCCAGCGACCACCGGCTGGTCCAAATTTCAGCCTATTGCGCAGCAAAAATCCTGGTGGAAGCGCTGGCGCGCGCCGGCAAGAACGTAACCCGAGAAAAACTGATTTCGACACTGGAGCAGATGCGCGACTTCAGAACCGGCTTACTCCCCGGGATCACATTTGGCGCGAACCGGCGCGTGGGATCGTTTAAAGCTGAAATCGTGTGCGTTGATCTGGCGTCTCATTCTTTTCAGCCGGAATGCAGCAAGCCTGTAAAACCTGAGTGATTGCTCAGGGTGCGTTAAAAATCAACCAGCCCATCGACACAAGCGAGCCATGATCCGTTGACTTGATGCGCATCAACATGGTGCATGCCGGAAGCGTTCCATGAACTGCCGTCAGGTACCAGAACAGGCGACTCTTTTACCTCATGCTCTTTGTAAGTTGTCGGCGTGAGTTCAGTGATTTCAAAAGCGCGAACCTGCTTTCCGTAAGTGGGATAGCAATCCTGGGTAAAGCGAATGAGCCTGCCGTCATAGCCGAGCACGCGGCCGCCGGGCCGGGCGATTGATTTATTGCCGGCAATGATGGGACTGGAAGGATGCTCAGTCCATGCGGAAGCGGGATCGTCGGCTGAGTAAAGAGCCAGCGTGTCATGCTTATGGGGCGTTGGACAGGTGAAGAGCCACCATTTCCCCCCGTGCTGAAAGATTGAAGGATCAGCATGCGGACCGGGAATCAGGTCTTTGACAAGGGTCCATTGATCGGGGAATGAAGTGGCGCGATACAGGCGCACTGCATTGGCGCCGAGCGTTTCCGGCGTCATATAGAAATCATCTTTCCAGCGGAAGACGTATGGGTAGGAAAGATGAAAAGGCTCCTGCAGGACAATTCGCTCGTACCGCCATGTGATGCCGTCGCGGCTGGTGGCGCGGCCGATGTCGCCCTTGTTGGATTGGGTATTCAAGACTTCAAAAAACATGTGCCAAAGCCCGTCGACCTGGACCATGAACGGATCAGCCACAAAGCGCGCGGGAACATCGGTGACTTCGACGGCGGAAATGACAGGGTTGGAAGCGCCGGGAGCAGCGGCCATGCGCATTGGCGATGGGCCGGCATACATGGCGATGGACCACGTCCACGGGCGGCTGGCGTCTTTGGATCGTTGTCCTACAGCTTTGGGATCGATAGTTTCCATGCAAGATAATTCTAACAATCTAGTGAGTTATGAAGCTTGTGGGACCTGATTCGGAAGGAGGGTGGGCGCGGCAAACAATATTTTCTTTCATTTAACTCATTGAATCCTGATAGGGATGAGCCATGTGGAATCGCCCTCGACAACGAAACTTAATGCAACAAATCCAGAATACTTGCGTTCAACGTATTGAAAGTAGCGTTTAGAAGACAAATGTGCTGACAATTTGTGTCATTTGGATGTGGAAATCAAGTGAAACGAAATCGGCAAAACTGGCACTACTTACAGTAACGAACGTATCGGGCCAGGAGTCTAATCATGTCTGGCCGACCCAGGTATTTGAGGCTGCCCAGCAAGCGCGAAAGCAGCCAGGAGGAAATTGTGAAGATCCTTGATGCTTTGTTCGGATGCTGGCACAAACGAATCAGCTTTCCCCAGACCAGCAAGCCAGGACAGCGCCGCTGCGAGGCCGCCATGCTCACCGGAACGTATGTGGTGTGTCTCGACTGTGGTACCGAATTCGCTTATGACTGGAAAAAGATGCGTATTCTCTCCCCCATTGAGAAACAGCCCTTTGCCCGTGCAAGTGTAGAAGTCGAGGCAAGAGGCTAGGAAAAGTAGGGAGAGGTCAGGGCCATGAAACGGCAGTGGAGATTTCGGACGGTTGAGTCGGCGAGCTTGGTGTTTGCTTATTTCTGGTACAACGCAAACATTCACGCAGTGTTGGCGAAATTACTCTCTTAGCGATTGTACGCAGCCTTTCTTCCGGGAGGCTGCGTGTCCGGGCGGATGTACTTCTACCGGCTGCAACTTATCAGGCCGAGGGAAAAATCAGCGAGCATTGGTTTGTGTTGTTAAAGATTTTTGCCCAATGGCCGATGCTACCGCAGATGGCTGGTCCATTTCCAGAATCGCCACCCATTCGGCTTTGCTTCTGGCCAGGAATACGATTTTTGCATGAAGGAATTCCGCAGCTAGTTCCGGAGACACGTCCACATGAGAGCCGAAGAAACGCCGGTTAAGTTTCTCCCATGCCTCCGAATGGATCATTGGCGGCACGTCGACCTTGGTGGAAAACAAATAAGCCACCTGATACTTTGAACGCATCTGCCGGGCTTTAATCATTTCCTCAACAGTAAAATCCTGCACTTGAACAAATGGAAATGATTGCTTCACGTAGCCCAGATATGGACGAGTGAGTTCATCGGTCGCAGGCCATGCAGTAAGGATGGTGGCATTCTGTTCGTGCTCTTCCAGGAACTTCGCGGCTTTAAAGTGCAGATCGACAAAGTCTTTATAAGTGAGGTTGTCTTCAGGCGCAAAGCGGTAAGGCGGATCAAAAAATAATCCCAGCACAAAGACGATCACCATGAACGCTGCGGGCCATTCCCATCGGCTGATGCGCCGGTGCAGGGTTGACATGCCGATCATGATCACCAGCGGGTACACGGGCAATAAATAGCGCGTGAGCAGCGCGCCGCCGAGCAGAGAAAACGCAAGCAGATGTGCCAGCATAATCAGCCCGAATTGGAGTTGGACAGGAATAGCAATTCGCGGACGCACGACAGAGGAACCGCCGGTTGAATCAATGACTGGCGGAAAGAACATTGCGACGGCTGTGGCCGCGGTAAGCGCCAGCATGTTCATGGTTCCAAACAGATGCCAGACGCGTTGAACCAGCGCGAGAAGAAAACGCAATGGACTGAGCGCCTGGGTTACGTTGTATTGGTAAAAATCGGCATTGCCAAAAAATCTTCCGGTAACGGCGTGGTGATAAAGCAGCCAAGCCAGCAAGGGAAGAACTGGAATGAGTGCAGTCGCAGCGCGCTGGATCCGGTTTTGACCGCTGCCATTGCGATGAGACAAGACTTCCCAAAGCGCAAATGCCAGCGGCGTGATTACCGCGGTCTCTTTGCTCAGGACAGCCAGGCAAAAGGCAAGCTGGCTTGGCCACACACGCTTTTCGATATAAAGCCGAATTCCCCAGAGTGTAAACGCGGCGGCCATGAGATCGGCATGGGTTAAAGAACTTTGCACGAAAAAGATTGGATAAACAGCAGTGGCGATGGTCGTGGCCACAGCAACGCCGGTTCGTACCAGCCTTCGTGCGAGCAGAAAAACATTCGTCAGGGCAAAGGCCGCCAACAGAAGCATCGCAACGCGTGCCACGGCAGGCTTCCATCCGCTGATGGTGAACCACAATGCAAGGTAAGCTGCGGAAAGTGGCGGATGCCCCGTATCGAGCGTGGTCTTGGCGATGAGCGTGTGAGAGTGCGCGAGGTCGTACGCAGCAGGAACGTAGAAGCCGGCTTCATCCCAAAAGAAGGGAAGCCGCAGGAGTGGCGCGTGCAGCAAAAAAATAATGACAAAGATCAGCGGGTAAACGCGTCTGAACGAGAACTCTGGCAGTTCGTTAGTTTTTGGCGTGGGCAATGGCTAAGCTTCTCGCGCGAAGGTGGCTAGTTGATCTGGCCTTGCTGCGCCGTGATGTTGGGATCGAGCTTGATTTCGCCAAAGGTGCCTTCATACTGGCGGACGTTCTGCTCCAGGATTGTCAGCAGCGCCTTGGCTTGTTGCGGACTCAAGTAGATTCCCTGAAAATTCTGGACCTCTACTTCCTGCGCGTTCACAGGCTGCAAGCGGCCAAAAACCAGAAGAAAGTCCCACACGCTCACGCGGATCTGTATTGAATTGGCGTAAGTGTCGCGGTAATCGGTGGCGTTCACCAG
>DASXJO010000343.1:0-19184 GCA_036497385.1 Candidatus Angelobacter sp.
GGCCCCACGCGACGGGAGTTGTAGTCCAGACCTGAGATTTCCGGATCGCCACCGCTGTGCGAGACGCCGAGTCCCGACAACAGTTGAGAGAAGTTCATTGAGCTAGATTATAAGCATCCGCAGTCCCCGAGCGCAGCGAGGGAACCCTATAGGCTCGAAATTTTATGGAAATTCAAGTTGTTGTCATAAACCGGATTGAGCGAGGTCGAACCGGCTGCTTTATCGTAACGGTAGGGCTCCCTCGCTTCGCTCGGGATATAGAGCGGAAGACAAAATCCTCAGTCTCCGGCACGCCTCGGCCAACTCAGCATCGGTCTTGGCGAAGCAGAAGCGGATCAGGTTCTCGCCGCCATTGTCGTGGTAGAAAGCCGAACCCGCCACGGTAGCCACGCCGGTCTGCCGCAGCAGATACATGGCTTTGTCGCGGCTGGTTCTGCCGGGAAGAATAGAGGCATCAGCCAGCACGTAATATGCGCCTTTGGGGACAGAAGGCGTCAGGCCAATCTCTTTGAGCGTGTCGCAAAGCATGTCGCGCTTCTGCACGTACTCTTTGCCGATCTCGGCATAAAAGCTTTCCGGCAGCTGGCGAATTCCTTCAGCCACGCCAATCTGCAACGGAGCAGGCGCGCATACATATATAAGGTCATGGAAATAGGCGATGCCCTGAGTCCAGCGGCGATCGCAAACCGTATATCCTATGCGCCACCCGGTGATGCTGAAAGTTTTGGAGTAGCCGGACATGGTGATGGTCCGCTCGCGCATTCCCGGCAGCGTGGCCATGCTGATGTGCTGGCCTTCAAAGACAAAATATTCGTAAATCTCGTCGGTAAAGACGAAGAGGTCATGTCGCTTGGCGAAGCTGGCAATCCACTCCATCTCTTCACGGGTAAAAACTTTGCCGGAAGGATTGGCGGGCGAGTTCAGCACGATGGCCCGCGTGCGCAGAGTGACCGTGCGCTCCAGGTCTTCGCGATTAAACGTCCAGTCCGGCGCGCGCAGCGTTACATAAAGCGGAACGGCCTCGGCGGCCACCAGCGTGTTCAGGTGGTAGCCATAATAAGGTTCAAACAAAATGACTTCGTCACCCGGATTCAGCAACGCCAGACACGCGGCATAAAACGCTCCAGTAGCCCCAGAGCTCACCACAACTTCCGTCTCGGGATCACAGGCAACGCCGTTGAATCGCTGCATCTTTTCCGCGATGGCCTGCCGTATCGGCGCAAGGCCTTCAGCGCGCGTGTAACTGTTGATGCCGTGGTTCATCGCCTGCTTCGCGCCTTCACGCACCGGCAGCGGGACTTCAGTATCGCAGACGCCCTGGGCCAGATTGATGCCCTGCACCTTCTCGCAGGCAATCGACATGGCGCGGATTTCAGATTGCACGGTGCGAGCGGCGCGTCGGCTCAGGGACAGGGGCATGGGGGCTCCTAAGGCTTAGACGATTGTAGATTGCCGAAAAGTGAAAATCAAAACCTTGAACCACAGAGGACACAAAGGAACACAGAGGGCATCCTTTACTAGTGATCAACACGGAAAGAAATGGAATTAGCCTTTTTAGGCTCGTATTATGCATGTGCATTCGCGGCCAAGTCTCCGGCGAGACCGACTTGCGCGCCGAGCCGGGCTGGTGGAGCAGGTCCTTCGCTTCGCTCAGGATTTCGGCAGCGGGCTCGGGTACCCGCTTGCGCCTCAAGTTTGGAGCGAAGCGACAAAATTAACGATTGGTAAATTCCACAAGCGCGCCCAGCTTGGCGCGGGCGGCTCCGGTGTCAATCGACTGGACAGCCATTGGCATGGCGTCCGCCAGTGAGTCGGCACGGCCGGCAGCGACGAGTGCGGCGGCGGCATTCATCAGCACAATGTCCCGACGCGGCGATTTTTCGCCTTCCAGCAGCTTCCAAATGATATCGGCATTGGTCTTAAGATCGCCGCCTATGATCGTGCTCATGGGCGCCCGCTCCAGACCAAACTGTTCCGGCGTAACTTCATAAACCCGCACCCACTCGCCACGCACTTCGCCAATCTTCGTCGGGCCGCTGATGGAAATTTCATCCAGGCCATCCGCGCCGTGAACGACCAGGGCGCGCCGCAGTCCCAGAAGCTTGAGCGCCTGCGCCAGTTTTTCCACCAGATCGACGGAATATACTCCCACCACCTGCGCCGACGCGCGCGCCGGATTGGTAAGCGGTCCCAAAAGATTGAAAACAGACCGCAGAGGACGCAGCTCCTTGCGCGCAGGCTGCACGTGCTTAGTGGCCGCATGCATGGCCGGAGCAAACATAAAAGCGATGCCGATCTCGCGCAGACAATCGGCAATGCGTGGCGGAGGGATAGTGATGTTTACGCCCAAGGCTTCCATCACGTCAGCGGAGCCGCATCGGGAGGTAATGCCGCGATTGCCATGCTTGGCCACGCGCACGCCCGCGCCCGCGATAGTGAGCGCGGTTGCGGTTGAGATATTAAACGTGTCGCTGGCATCGCCGCCGGTGCCACAGGTATCTACCAGCGCTTCACGCTCGGTGCCGCTCATGTCGAGCGCGGTGCCGTCTGCATTGGAGAGCGGCTGCGCCGCAGCGCGAATCGCTTCAGCAAAGCCGACAATCTCTTCCACGGTCTCACCCTTCATGTGCAACGCGACCAGCAGCGCGGCAACCTGCGCGTCCGTGGCCTTGCCCGCCAGCAGTTCGCTCATCACCGAGCGCGACTCTTCGCGGCTCAGGGAAGTGCGGTGGTTCGCGATTTTGCAGAGCGCGTCAATGATCATGGGATGACGTGAATAGCTTAGCAGGCCGGTCAAGCGGAATTGCAGACATCGCAGTGATCGCGCGACATCGCCGGAATCGAGCCTCGCAAGTCGAAAGCATCCTATCGTTCATGCAAGATCGATGCGCAATAGAAACAGCAAGTGCTGACTGTTCTCGGCGCTGATGCCGGCGTCGCGATCTCTTACGTCGTCGCGAATAATAATTTCAGGGGACAGGCAGCGAGAGACTGCACGGGCCCGCCGTCACGCGGGCCTGTGCTCATGTTGGTCAAGAGCTATGGGACGGTTACAGTCATCGTTTTCTTCACGATTGCGTCATACAGGTCCACAGCCACAATCGTGACTCTGCGCGTACCTGCGGCGACGCTCACGCGAGCATTAATTTGGTCATTGAATGCTTGCGTTAGTTTCTTGCCATCCACCCACAACTCCAGGCGCTTAACACCGTTTGGCGAGTTGCCGCTGGCTTTCACGGTGATCGCATTTGTGGCGGGTGTTATCGAACAGACAGCAATGGAAACCGCCTGGCTACCCGGCGCCGGACAGTTCGGGGCGGCGTTCGCGTTCAGCATAAATCCAGCAAATGAGCCGTTCGATGGAGGCAGGCCGAACGTAGTAAAGATCAAGTCATGTCGCGAGTCACGGTTCAGGTCGCGAATGGCAATCGCTGTATTGTTTCCGAGAAGACTTGGATCGGAAATATGTTGGAAAGCCCCAAATGTGCCGTCTCCCCGGCCCAGAGCGTAATCGACTCCCTTGGCGCCCATAAATATCAGGTCCGCAACGAAGTCGCCATTGAGATCGCTCACCGCCAGATTGTGGCCGGAGTGCTGGCCCGTAATCACCTGCTTCAGGAAAAAGGTTCCGTTTCCATGATTGAGGAACACATACTGGGTGTTTGGCAAGCTGGGGTCTTTTCCCGGATTAAACACTTCGAAGAGCAGATCCGGGGCGGCGCCCGCGTTGAAGTGCCCGCTGGTCAGCGCGCTAATGAGGCCCCCATTCGGTGATTTCACCGTCGTCTGCAGGGTCAGGTGAGCGCTGGCATTTCCATCAAACGCACTTGTGTTTCGGAATAACATTGCCTGGTTCCCAACCCCGAGGGCTATGTCCGGTTTGTTGTCGAGGTCAAAGTCATCACTGGTGATCATGTTGAATGAGTCCTGGGGGATCGTATTGAAAGAGCCCGGAACACCTGGCAACGCGATTCGCTGGGCCGATTCAAACATGCCTGCGCTGTTGCTTTGAAACACGTCCAGGGTGCACGGCTGAACATTGACAGCAGCACACTCCGTAACCACCAGTTGCGTGCGTCCGTCATTCCGCAGGTTTGCACCGATCATTGATATGGGAACGCCCGTAATCGGAATCGTCGTAGTTCCAGTTTCCTCAAATCCGTCGCTTGTAATGAAGGTGCCGTCACCTCGACCTAAATATATGTCAATTCTGTGTCCGAATTGGCTTGCGACCGCCAGGTCCTGATGGGTGTCACCATCGAACGTTCCCGCAACAATGGCGATGGGAAAAGCTGCCAGGTCCGACTCGCGTTCAATGATGCTGGCTATGCTGAATTGGAATGCGCCATCATTCTTCACCACAAAAATGGAATTGGTTCCTTCATCGATGACGGCTACATCAACGCGGCCATCCTCGTTAAAATCGCCTGTGGTGATGCCGTTCGGAGATCCACTATCGCAACAGCCGGCCTGCAGGCGAAAGTTTACGGTGCTAGGTGCTGTTTGTGCAGGTGCAACGCTAACTGCTGCAAAGAGAAAGGTTGGCAAGAGTAGACGGACGAGCATGTTGCTTACTATGGAACGCAAGCGCATAGGAAGGTACCTCACTGTGAAGTGTCAGGCACTGAAGAGAAGGCGGGCGCAGGAGAACAATCGGCCGGAGGTCTTCACCAAGCCTGCTGCTTGCAATTGAGATGGAGCTCTGCCCAGCAGAGGTTGGCTTCTTGACGAGGTGCGGCTCCTGCGATGCGGTGTTAGCGAGTGCACATTCATTTTACGGCGCAAACATTAAACCACTCTAATATTGAACGTTGAAAAAGTTTCGCATGCAACCAGTTCTTAAGAATGGAGGCGACTACGATCTTCGGGACATGGGTTTGCAACTACCGTGGGATGAGCCAGAACCTACTTCCTGGGGGACCGTGGCAACAAGCGCATTCCTCAGCGTTTGCCCATTCCTTCGTCGTCTTATAAAATCACAGGTTCCCTTGAGCGCGCTGACGCCTGCTGTATGAACGCTTCGTTTAATAGAACACCAGTAATCGAAACCCAATAGAATTCCAGACATGAAAATTCACGAGTACCAGGCAAAAACGATCCTTGCGAAGTATGGCGTGGCTGTGCCTCGCGGCGAGATGGCGCTGACCCGCGCCGAGGCTGAAAAGGCCGCGCACCGGCTATTTGAAGAAGGCGCAAAGGGCGTGGTGGTGAAAGCGCAGATCCATGCAGGAGGCCGCGGCAAGGGCGGCGGCGTGAAAGTGGCCAAGAATCTGGAAGAAGCCAAACACTGGACGGACAAGATTCTGGGCATGCGCCTGGTCACGCACCAGACAGGGCCTGAAGGAAAGATTGTCCAGCGGCTGTTGATTGAAGAGACTCTGCCGATTGAGCGCGAACTTTATCTTGGAATCGTGGTGGACAGAGCGACGGCGAGGCCGGTGTTCATGGCGTCGGCTGCGGGGGGCATGGAGATTGAAGAGGTCGCTGCGAAAGATCCCAAGGCGATCATCAAAGAAGCCATTGATCCCACGATTGGCTTTCAACCTTATCACGCGCGCAAGCTGGCGTTTGGCCTGGGACTGAAAGGCACGCAGATCAATGAAGCGGTAAAGCTGATGACCGGCCTGTATCGCGCGTTTGTGGATACGGACGCATCACTGTGCGAGATCAATCCTTTTATCACCACAACGGACGGCCGCGTATTTGCGCTGGACGCCAAGTTTGGCTTTGATGACAATGCGCTCTTCCGCCACAAAGACCTGAAAGAGCTGCGCGACATTAGCGAAGAAGATCCGCTGGAAGTGGAAGCGTCAAAGTACAACCTGAATTACATCAAGCTGGATGGCAACATTGCGTGCCTGGTAAACGGCGCGGGCCTGGCCATGGCGACGATGGACATCATCAAGTACGCGGGTGGAGCGCCGGCAAACTTTTTGGACGTGGGCGGCGGCGCTAATGCCGAACAGATTGGCCATGCCTTTGAGATTCTGTTGAGTGACAAGAACGTGAAGGCGATCCTGATCAATATTTTTGGCGGCATCCTACGCGTCGACACGCTGGCCGATGGCGTTGTGCAAGCCGCAAAAGCAACGAACTTAAAGCTGCCGCTGGTGCTTCGACTGGAAGGCACAAACGTGGAGCAAGGCCGCGAGATCCTGAAGAATTCCGGCCTGAATTTTCAGGTGGCGGAGACGATGAAAGATGCAGCGGAAAAAGTTGTGGCTGCCGCGGGAAGCTAACACAACGCCAGCGAGTCCGGCTTGCGCGACGAGCCGGGTGCAACAAGCGCAGGGGAATGCAAAATTGGCGAGGTCCGAAGCGGTTTGGAGCGGAGCGACAGAATAAATGGCCATTTTAGTAGATAAATCCACGCGGCTGATCATCCAGGGAATTACCGGACGTGAAGGCACGTTCCACGCTAAGACCTGCGCGGCTTATGGCACCAACATTGTGGGCGGCGTTACGCCGGGCAAGGGCGGCACCACGCATGAAGGCTGGCCTATCTTTAATACGGTGGCGGAAGCCAAGGAGAAGACCGGCGCCAACGCAACCATCATTTTTGTTCCGCCGCAGTTTGCGGCCGACGCGTTGCTGGAAGCCATCGACGCTGAAGTACCTTTAATTATTTCCATCACGGAAGGCATTCCGGTTTTGGATATGGTTAGGGCCTATGAGTTTTTGAAGATTAAAGGCAAGTCGCGGCTGATTGGCCCGAATTGTCCCGGAATCATTTCGCCGGGTAAAGCAAAAGTGGGCATTATGCCTGGGCATATACATAAAGAAGGAAATGTGGGCATTGTTTCGCGATCGGGCACGCTCACGTACGAAGCCGTGTTTCAACTTACGCAACGCGGCATCGGTCAATCGACGGCGATCGGTATCGGCGGCGATCCTATTATTGGCACCAATTTTGTCGACGCTCTCAAGCTGTTTAACGATGATCCGGAAACGCACGCCATCATTATGATCGGTGAAATTGGCGGCAACGCGGAAGAGACCGCGGCTGCTTACGTCAAGCAGCACGTCAAAAAGCCGGTGGTCTCGTTTATCGCCGGGCAAACCGCGCCTCCGGGACGCCGCATGGGACACGCGGGCGCAATCATTTCCGGCGGCCAAGGGACCGCGGCAGATAAAATCAAGGCTTTGGAAGCGGCAGGGATCGCCGTGGCCAAGTCTCCGGCAATGATGGCGCAAACGCTGCTGGACCGGATTGGCACCGCGAAAGTTTAACGCCGGAAATTTACCGCAAGGGGCGCAAAGGAATTTCTATTGCAGAGCGCGCGAGATTGCAGAGTTTCCTGATTCGCGAACTTGCCGGGCAGGATTACATCATCGAAATAGGAGCTATTGATCACGAATGCACACATTGCAACGCACATTTTCAATCGTAAAACCAGACGCGGTAGCCAAGGGCGCCACGGGTGACATCATCCATATGCTCCAGGAAAAAGGTTTCCGAATCATTGGCATGCGGATGTTGGAAATCAATAAACAGCAGGCCGAAGGTTTTTACGCTGTGCACGCCAGCCGTCCATTTTTTGATTCGCTAACCACATTCATGTCCAGCGGACCTATTGTGGTGTTGGCGCTGGAAAAAGATAATGCCATTGCCGATCTGCGCAAGCTGATGGGCGCCACCAATCCCGCAAATGCTGAAGAAGGAACCATCCGCAAGAAATGGGCGTCGAGCATTGAGCACAACGCCATCCATGGTTCTGATGCCGATGACACTGCCCGCTTTGAACTGAGCTACTTTTTTGCCGGATACGAACTGAACCGCTAGCCTCCAGAATACTCAAGGGTGGCAATGGATTTTCTATTGCCACCTAAGCTTTTCGCCTGAAGTATTGCCCTGCTGTCCGGATTCTTCTAGTTTCAATACCGCACTAGCTGCAGACCCAGTACACCCCCCACTTAAGTAACAGACTATTCCACAGATAAGTACTATCAATTTACTGCTGGAATCATCTTCTTCAAGATACAATCGACTCCGCTTTACCAACAACAATCCATCCAACTATCTCCTTTCGGTATAGAAAGAGTACACTCATGCCATTGTTTGGCCGCAGCTCGCGTTTGTCCTTTCCATCCATTCTCGCCACTTTTAACAAGCTGAGATATTCCAGCCCGGTTACAGGAGTTTTGTTGTTCTTGTTGCTGGCTCCGTCCGGGTCCATGCAGGCCCAAATACCGGCGCCTGCAGCGCCAGCCACGGGACGTATCATCGTAAAGATCAAGGCTTCATTAGCGGCGGAAACGGAAGCGCAGTTGTCCGGCACAGCGCCAGGGCAACCAATGCAGATCCGCCCCGGACACAGCAGAAATGCGCGTCTTGAGGCTTTTCTGCGGCGGCAATCAGCGCAGCAGATTTCACCGCTTTACCCTCAGATTATCCGATTAAAGAAGCAGCATGGGTGGTCCGACGCGGAGTTTGCGGACCACCTGCGGCAGCGCTTCGCTAAGCGTACCGGCCGGGTACCGCACGCCAAGGCGGTTCCTGAGATATCCCGAACCTATGTTCTTGACTTTGGCAGCTTGACTCCGCAAGAGCAGGCGCGCACCCTGCAGCGGCTAAAGGCAGACCCTGACGTTGAATTCGCCGAGCCAACGCACATTTTTTCCAGCAATCAACTGCCTAATGATCCCTTTCTTGCTACCAGCGGCACATGGGGCCAACCTTACCAGGACTTATGGGGGCTTTTTGCGATTAACGCGCCTGCAGCCTGGGACACAGCACAAGGCGATGGGATAGTAGTTGCCGTAATTGACACCGGCTTGGATTATAACCATCCTGATATTGCAGCCAACATATGGACCAACGCGAATGAGATAGATGGCAATTTTGTGGACGATGACAACAATGGGTTTGTCGATGACGTCCGCGGCTGGAATTTCATGTTTAACAACAATGATCCCAGCGACCATAATGGTCACGGGACGCACGTGGCCGGGACCATTGCCGCGCTTGGCAACAACGGCATTGGCGTGATTGGCGTTGCGTGGCATTCGCAGGTGATGGCGCTCAAAGGTCTGGACGACAATGGGTTTGGATTCGACTTCACCCTGGCGCCGGCAATCATTTATGCGGCCAGCAATGGCGCGGACGTGATCAATGCGTCGTGGAGCGCACAAGGCAGTTCGCAATCCATTGAAGAAGCAATCCAGTTTGCTGCAGGACTTGGCACGGTTTTTGTGGCTGCGGCCGGCAATTCGAGCCAGGACGCGACGAATTTCTTTCCGGCAAATTCCCCGGAAGCAATTACTGTCGCTTCTGAGGATACATTCGGGAACTTCAGTTTCTTTTCCAACTTTGGATCCAGGATTGACGTGACCGCTCCTGGCGAGGACATCCTTTCCTTGCAGGCGTCTGGGACGTTCCAGGGACAGCCGGTAATCGATGGATATACCCGAATGAGCGGCACCAGTATGGCCGCGCCGCACGTTTCAGGTGTTGCGGCGCTCATTCTCTCAGGGAACCCAAGTTATTCCACTGACCTGGTTCGAGAAATCATTCGTATTTCAGATACCAACGTTCCCTTCGATTCCAGATTTGGCGCCGGCAAGCTCAATGCCGCTGCCGCTCTCACCATTGTTAATCCCCTGCAGCCCAAGATTACGGGTGTGCAATTCGGCGCTACTCCGAGCGATCCAATTACGATCTTAGGCTCTGCACAGGGAACGGGATTCGCCAGCTACTTGTTGGAATATGGTTTCGGAACACAGCCATTTTTCTTTACTCCGTTCTTTAGCAGCACCACGCCCGTTTCCGGAGTGCTGGGCCAGTTAGACCCCAGCAACTTGTTTGATGGTATCTATACCATTCGTCTCACGGCGTTCAATACCAACGGAAACGCCTTTGTTGATAGCACGCAATTCACCTTGACTTTCGTGCAGATAACCAGCCCTCCGGCAGTCACGTCCACGTATAAACCGGGCCTTTTGCTGCCGATCATCCGTCATCGACGTGTTTCATCCGGACAACACATGCTAACAATGATTGGCCCATGGTCCTGCAGAATCCACGGAACAACCCAGTGCTTCTGCGAACATCAGCCAGCAGCCTGGCCGTGACGTTGAGCACCGGTTCCAACCCGTCAACTTTGGGCGACAACCTGGTGTTTACCGCCACGCTAACGCCGACCACCGGCAAGGGCGCTGTCCAGTTCATGGACGGAACCACTCCTATATCCGGCAGCGTTTCCTTGACTAACGGCACTGCTTCTTTCAGCACCGCTGATCTGGGTCTAGGAACCCATTCCATCACGGCGCGCTATACGGGCGACAACAAACTGAGCTCTTCCGTGAGTCCTGCGCTGGTGCAAACTGTCAACAAACCCAACACCAGCGTCAGCCTGGTCTTGACGGTGGGTACAAATCCGTCTCTGGTTGGCGACACTCTAACTTTCGCCGCAAATCTAACTCCCAATTCGGCTACCGGAACGGTGGTCTTCTTTGATGGAAGCACTCCCATCTCCGGCGATGTCACTCTGGTTGGCGGATCGGCCAGCTTCACCACATCATCATTGCCGTTTGGAATTCATTCCATCACCGCGCAATATACCGGGGATGCGAGTTTCAACGGCTCAACATCCGCCGCGTTCTTACAGACCGTAAACAACCCGAAAGCGAATTCGGTTACGTCAGCGAGTTTGAGCGCCGGAACAAATCCCTCAGTCTTTGGCAATTCACTCACGTTCACGGCAAATGTAACTCCGGCTTCGGCCACAGGAACCGTCGTGTTCTTTGATGGCCCCACACCGATCTCCGGTAACCTGACTCTGAGCAGCGGAACGGTATCACTTACCATTCCGGCGCTAAGCGCTGGGACTCACTCCATCACGGCCCAATACAGCGGGGATGCCAACGTGAATCCATCAACGTCTGCTGCCTGGACACAAACTGTGAACAAGGCCCGTACCGCGGTTACGCTGGTTCAGGCCGAAGACGCCGATGGACTAAAACTTGGCGCGCCAGGCACGTTTATGGCAACCGTGACTCCCGCGAATGCAACCGGATCGGTAGTGTTCCTTGATGGAACTACCCCGATCTCTGGCGCAATTGCCTTGAACAACGGCACTGCCGTCTTCACCACATCCACGCTGGCGACAGGAACACACTTGATCAGCGCGCAATATGGCGGCGATACAAACTTCAATGGATCTGTATCCAACAGTGTCAAAGTGAAGGTCAAATAACCTGAGCACCACAGCTTTTCTCTTGCGGTGAGGGGCCGATTTCTGGCCCCTTACTTTTCTGATTGCCGCCGGACAGTTGAAGAACCTTACCGCGGATCAACAGGATAAGCGCAGATCCGAAAGAAAGAGCTTTCACCACGCAGGCACGGAGAAAAACCTGAGGTTTTCAATTCCGGTAATTTTGGCAATCTCCTCTGATCCGTGTTTATCGTGGTAGGGCTTTCGCTCTCCTATTTCCGGCGTTCTTCGCGAGTTCTCCGTGTCTCAGTGCCTCCGTGGTGAAGATTTTGGTTGCTGAATGGCTAAGTGCTGACCGGAGATTGGTGAGTGCTTCTTTCCTGCCTTGACACACTGTTCTTGCGGGCATCTAATCTCACTCGAACCTAAGGAGGCCATGTGAAGCGATTGCTGGTTCTAGTCCTGCTGCTGAGCTGCACCGTTGCATTCAGCCAACAGAAGAAGCAAGGCGGCACGAATCTGGCTAATTCCACCAACCCCGCTAATATATGGGTCGGTAATTACAAGCTGGATACTGCTCAATCAAAGATCTCCGGCCAGCCGCCCAAGGAAGAAACCGTTGCGGTGAGCGCGGCCAGCAAAGCTTCCATCAAATACACCATCCAAGGCAAAGACGCGCAGGGAAACTCTTACACCATGAACTTTGAAGGCAAAGTGGGCACGCCTGCGCCGCAAATGGCTGAAGGGAAGAAAATCGCGGACATCACATATCAAATGCCATCATCGCATCAGTTCACTTCGCAGGGCCACGGCACTGACGGATCGTCCAGCACCGGCACCATCACTCTCTCGCAAGACAACAAAACCATCACGGTGCGCGAACACAGCAAAGATCCCAAGGGTGCTGAGCAAGACCAGACCATGGTTTACGTAAAGCAGTAAAGCGCCACCGCAGCCAGCGTCGCTGTTCGTTGTTTTAAGATTGTCAAGGAGCTTTCTAGCTGCCCGCCCTGGGGCGGTCTTGATTTTACCCAATTACCAAATTACCCATTTACCAAATCAACCAAAATTTACTCTCTAGTCAACACTCAGCCCCGCCCCTACCCCCTCCCTGGGTATCCCACCTGATCCCAGTTTGGCGTAGGTTTATCCCACCCGCCCTAGTGGATGGGCATCCCAAGCCGACCCAGCCGCGGCTCATAAGCATTTTTACTACTTGACCAACAGGTTGATGTCGTATCCTAGCCTACTTCCTGAAGGAAATAAAGAGCGAAGAAGGACATTGAACAATTTCCCGCCGCGCCGTCCTTTTTCACGATTTACGCTTCCATCCGCCGCGTCCGTGCGCCGCCAAGTGACAGGTAGGGTGCATTTTTCGGCCCTGGCCGTGTTTGGGCCCAGCCCTCGGCCAAGCCCGCAGGGCGAAATTATTGAGCCCACCGCGTGAGCGGTGGGTAAGGTTAAGGTTAGAATCAGAGCCCTGAAAGGGCGACATAACCCATGTCTCACGCGTTCGTCAAAAATCACATCCATCTTGTTTTCAGCACAAAAGATCGTCAACCCTCCATCTCCAAAGATGTCCAGCCTGAACTCTGGTCTTATCTGGCTGGCATCTGCCGCAACCAGAAAATGGCTCCAATTGCAATCAATGGCATGTCGGACCACGCGCATATTCTTTTTCACCTGCCGCCAACCATTGCACTGGCCAAGGCCGTTCAACTTCTCAAATCCAACTCTTCCAAATGGATGAACGAACATGGACGCCGCTTCGCCTGGCAGGATGGATATGGCGGATTCAGCGTGAGTGTCTCGAATACTGCAACCGTGGGGAAATATGTCCGCGATCAGCAACAGCATCACCACAAGATGACGTTCGAGCAGGAATATCGGGCGCTGCTGAAGAAACACGGCATCGATCCCGATGCTTTATAACCGCCGGGGTCTGCCGCCCCGCTAAAGCGGGGCTTGAACTTTCTTCTCACCCTACCCACCGCTTACCTGCCCCAGCAAACCAAAAACGGGTTTGCTGGGGACCCCGGTCGCGGTGGGCTCAATAATTCCGCCCTCCGGGCTGGTGTCACCGAGAATTGAGCATATCCGACCTTCTTAAAACATCTTTCTACCACCTAGAGTTTTCATATCAAGGGGGAGACATAGACAAAGAAGCCGGGTCCAAGCAACAAAGAGCTGGATACAAAAGACCATAAGGGAAAAGTTTAAAACACATGCAAGCCCCGTAGGGGCGGCACAATCCGCAGCCCCGAGGGAAAGACTGTCAGAAGTACGCAAGTCCCGCAGGGACAACATTATTGAGCCCAGCGCGACCGGGGCCCCCAGAGAGCCCGATTTTGGCTCGATGGGGTGGGTAAGCGCTGGGTAAGGAAGTTGAAAGAAACCTCTCCGCTCTGCCCTGAGCGTAGTCGAAGGGCCCGCGCGAAGCGTAGCGCATAGGTCAAGATAAGGGCACACGGCCTCGAATTAAGACACCGTTACCGCAACATCTTTGCCAATATGAGTCTGAAATAGTCGCCGCAGGTCATTCACCTGTTCGGGTTGCAAAACCCTCTTCGGGACAATCGCGAAACAACCCGGGGAGGTATAAAGAAGGAACGTGTCGCGCGATTCTATATAGCGCAAGAAAGCTTTCCAGCTTACCTGGCTGCTGGCAATTCCAGCATCAGTTTTCACGCCATCGTCGTTAAATTCAATGCATCTTGGCTCGTGCAAAGCCGGACTTTTTGCGAACTGGCTTCTAGCCGAAAGCAGATAAGTCTTTCCCATGCCGAGCCAGGTCCAGAACGCCCCAAAAATAAATGGTGGAAGAGCCACGTTCAGGGCGCGCTGGCCGGTGATTACAAACAGAACGCCCACCAGGAGAGATACCACCCCGGCGAGCAGAGCAAATTTCAGCATCCAGCGCGTATATGCCGACGCGCCCTTTCGGTAATGCGCGCGAAAGGCATTGCGGTAGTCATCAAGGGTAAATTGAAAATTTACGATCATGGAAACTAGGAGTGTATGTCAGACGGGCAGAATTGGAAATATGGAAAGCCTTGTTTCTCCGCAACTCGCATGTCCCCGCGAAGGACTGGGCACTCGGAACACGTTGTCTTCTGTTTGCGTAACAATGTTTTCACGGTGCTCTACACGTAACAGGGCATGAGTTTACTCAAGCCGTAAAAGCAAATGAAATCCTTCCGCTCTTCCGCAAGCCAGCGCCCAGCCGCAGGCGAACGCTTTTTTCTGATAACCTGCTCGTCGCATGCCAGTTAACCTCAAAACGCTTGATGGCCACACGCAATTCGACCAGAAGTTTCTCAAGATCATCGACGAGCACGGCTGGCACGTAATGAATGTTGTGCCTCGCGCTGAAGACTCAGGCGATGCATGGTCCTATTCAACGGGACTCTTCTACCACTACAAACATCCCGAAATCATCATTTTCAACGAGCCCACTGATCTTCGCCACAGCATGATCAATTCCATTGGAAGCCGCGTAAAAGCTGGAGAGAAATTCGAGCTCGGCAAGGGCTATGCGGATATCGTTGGCAATTTTGACGTGCAATTCCGCCCCATGCACTCCAGCCACTATTGGGATTGGCTCAACTGTGCCTGCTGGTTTTACGACAACGATCCGAATAGCTTCCCCGTCCTTCAGTGCTTCTATCCGGATATGCAAGGCAAATTCCCCTGGGAACCCGGATGTGAGCAATGGGCCATCGAGCAACAGCCACTCCATGATCAGCCCAAGCCCGCGGACATTGAAAAGAGTTGAGCAGCCTTTTTGCAAAGACGCGCACCTACAGTCGGGGAGTGAAGTCCCGCAGGGACAACATTATTGAGCCCAGCGCGTGAGCGCTGGGTAAGGAAGTTGAAAGAAATCCTCTCCGCTCTGCCGAAGGCCGGCGCGTAGCCGCAGGCGAAGCGCCTACCAATCCAGCAAAAACGGCAGACGATGCGTCACCGACAATAGCGCATGGAGACGAAAGAGTGCGTATCCGAATCGCGCCGCCACTTCCAGCCGCGAACCGGCCTCGCAACCGTCCATCGCGCACTGGTCGAGTTCGGCTTCATTCATTTTCCAGGTTTTCCGATTCAGCTCGTTCAATTCCTGTGCCAGCGACACACTGGAGGCCCCTGACTTTTTTCCCCGACGCATCCGGCGCTTCAAAGACGAATGAAAAGCGCGCCGGAAGCCAGAACTGCGCGTTCGACAACAAAGATGGATAGCTCGTTTGCGAGTCTGCGCCCATGCTGCGCTGAATTGCCGGGTCTCTGTCAAAGTCTTTGGGGATTTCCTTCGGAATTCGCAATGCCGCATGCTCCTCGTAGGCGGCCTTGAGCAGCAACGCCTGATACCCATCCCAGCATGGCTTGTCGGTGAAGTACGGTGCGTCGGGACTCTCGTCCCAATCCAGCGATTCGGGCAAATGGGAAACCAACGATGCGGCAAGCCCGCTGCGCCACTCTAGGACGATGGAATGGATTTCTTCAAGATCGCGAATCGCGTCCGGCGGATTGTGCTGGCGAACTACTTCAAACGTTGCGCCAAGTTCCCGCGCCACGCGCGCCGCCACCAGTTCCCAGTCACCGGCGTAATACCGCGTGAACGAGCCCACATAGATATCGAGACCCAAGTTGCCTCCGCTCTTCCAACTGAATCAGGAAGTATAACGAAGGCCGGCAAGGACGCATCGTCGAATCCCGCCCTTTGCTGCGCAAAGGAATGGGGCACCCACAATCCACTTAAGAGCTAGAAGTGCTCATTGCCGAATCAGCTCTGCTTTCTTTCTCTGCCGCTAATTCCGGCAGCAGCCCCTCGCGAATCAAAAATCTGTCCATCATCTTGTCGTCAGCTCCCCTCCCAATATGCTCGTCGGTACGCGCCCTGGATTTTTGCAAACGCATTTTCGCCCACTCGTGTTTGGCACGCCTGAAGGTCCCCCATTCTCGCTCTCGCTGTCTCTCGTTTTTGTATCCGAGCTGCCAGGGTCTGCGCCCGTACTCATCCCATGCTGCACCTGAGCCATCACCGTAGCCTACGACAATTTCCCGGGTGAAAGGAACCTTCCAGAGATGGGGCAACAAGAACCAGTCATCGTCTAGCTTCTCCCAGTCCGTCGTGGACACGTAGAGTTCCGGGTATAGCCACGCCTTCTCGGCGGCGGCAATGTAACGAACAGCACGCTTCTTGACTATGTAGTTGATGCGGAGCACGTCATCTTCTTCAAGTTCTCGGCCAAACTGGATTTCACCGAGATGCTTCATCGCCTCTTGATAGGAGCGTGCATTCACGCGGTGCTCTGTAGGTGTTGACCACGGATTTCGGGCAAGCTGCAGGTGCGTTATTATAAGACAGGAATCGATCCCAAGAGGAAAGATCGTGCGCGTTCCAAGTTGTTTTAGCGACGCGTCGTTTGGATACTGCCAGTCGCTGGGAAACATTTTCCTGCAGTAAAAAGTCACTGGATCGTCGCTTACAATGAACTTTGTTCGGCTATTCCGGGCCCGAACAATCTCCCAAATGCCTTCCATCCACATAGTACTGAACTGGAATTGCCGCTGCATAACCGCTAGCACTTTATTGTGAGTCAAAGTCCCGACACGCTGCCTTATGATATCTAGCCCTTTAGGAGTCCTAAACTTCTGCGCATCCATATACGGCACGAGATCGCGGCCCGCGCCCCAGGTGGGCTCTACAATCCGATCGAATTCGGCAAAATGGCTCACCGCGTCCCGACCACGGCTATCAACGATGCCAAAAAACCTCCGCTCTACTTGGTCAGTGGTCCAGGTGCCAAGTTTTACAGTGTAAAGATCATCACGATAAAAACACCTTTTCGGCCCCCATCGAAGCAACTCGTCTCGCTGATGACTAACACCGTTCCAGATAACCGTTTCCGGAGTCGTGTCCAAATAAAAGAACTGGCTCCTGCCCGGAGCGAGGAACCTCCTCTGATACCATTGCGGGACGTAATGATGAGCGTGCGACTGTTGCATATTCACAGCAATTAAAAAAGCCCGCCTTCGGCGGGCTTCGTTAAATCCTTTCTACTTGATCTAACTGCACCCGCTTGTACTTCCGCATGACATGCATCGGTAACACGATCCATTCCTGGTCATGATCGCCCCGCACACGTGGCAGCTTGGCGCGTCGCCCAGGTCGACAAACTCTTTCAGAGCGTCGGCTGAGTGGTACAGCCCACGATCGACGAGAGACGGCGAGCCGCTAGCTGCCGGCTTCTGGCTGCTGGCGACGCCACCCTGCGGCGGCGTTGTCTCACTTGTCTGGCCGTGGCTGAATGCTGAGTGCTGAGTGCTGACTGCTGCACTGCCTTCACTAATGGCTAATGGCTCAGAGCTAAGTGCTGCTGCTCCCGGCAACACCATATCCTTGAACAGCGGATACTGCCTGCCGGTGACGAACCGCAGTTCCAGCCAGCGGAAGATATAGTCCATGATGCTCTTGGCGATGGGGATTTCCGGGTTGCCGGTAAAGCCTGAAGGCTCAAAGCGCGTGTGGCTGAACTTGTCACACAGCAGTTTGATGGGCACGCCGTGTTGCAGCGCCAGTGAAACCGCGGTGGCGAATGAATCCATCAGGCCGGAGACGGTGGAACCTTCTTTGGCCATGCGGATAAACAGCTCGCCCGGGGTGCCGTCTTTATATAGGCCCACCGTGATGTAGCCTTCATGGCCGGCAATGCCGAATTTGTGCGTGAGAGAATGACGCTCATTTGGCAACCGGTGGCGCACCGCGCGCGGCGGCGCTGTCTCCTGCTCATGCATGGTCAGCGGACGCACGGCGGCCAGCGCCATGGTCTGCTGTTCCGGTGAGAGCTTTTGGAATTCCAACTCCGGCCCGCTCAGCGGACGTTGTGTCTCGCGCGTCCCGCGCTTGGCGGCTTCGTCGCGTGAGCTGGCGGCCATCAGCGGCTGCGCTTTCTTTGATCCGTCGCGATAGATGGCCACCGCCTTCAGTCCCAGCTTCCAGGACTGAAGATACGCTTCCGTGATGTCTTCCACGGTCGCCGCTTCCGGCAGGTTCACCGTCTTGGAAATTGCGCCGGAGATGAACGGCTGCGTGGCGGCCATCATCATCACGTGTCCCATGTAATGGATGCTGCGCGTTCCTTTGGAAGGCTTGAAGCTGCAATCGAAAACAGGAAGATGCTCGTCCTTGATCCCCGGCGCGCCTTCAATGGTCCCCGTGGAATCAATGTAGCTCACAATGGAGTTCACCTGGTCCGGCGTGTAGCCCAGCTTCCACAGCGCGGAAGGCACGGTCTGGTTCACGATCTTGATCATGCCGCCGCCCACAAGCTTTTTGTATTTCACCAGCGCCAGGTCAGGCTCAACTCCGGTGGTGTCGCAGTCCATCATGAAGCCGATGGTCCCCGTGGGCGCCAGCACCGTGACTTGCGCGTTGCGATAGCCATGCTTTTCGCCCAAGGCAAGGGCTTCGTCCCAGGATTGGCGGCTGCCTTCAAGCACTGCGGCAGGAACGTTATCCTTATTGATCTTGTTCACCGACGCCCGGTGCATGCGGATCACGTTCAGGAACGGCTCACGATTGATATACCAGCCGGGGCAAGCGCCGCCGGTTACGTCCTGCGGAGAAACGCGCGAGCTGGCCGGCGCAATCTGCGGGCACTGTCCGGCAATGCGCGCCGACTGCAGATATGCTTCACCGCACATGATTGCCGTGACGCATGCAGCGTAGTCGCGGCCGGCGTCGGAATCATAAGGCAGGCCGCTGGCCATGAGCAGCGCGCCCAGATTGGCATAGCCCAATCCCAAAGGACGATAGTCATGCGAGTTGCGCGCAATCGACTCCGTCGGATATCCAGCGTTGTCGACGAGAATTTCCTGCGCCGTAATCATCACGTCCACGGCGTGGCGATACGCAGGCACGTCAAACTCGCCGTTCGACTTGAGGAACTTCATCAGGTTGAGCGACGCCAGATTGCAGGCCGAATCGTCCAGGAACATGTATTCACTGCAAGGGTTGCTGGCGTTGATGCGGTCCGT
>DASXJO010000344.1:0-3674 GCA_036497385.1 Candidatus Angelobacter sp.
TTCGAACCATGTGGTTGTTGTACTGGAGGAAAACCAGAGTTATCCGGCTGTGATCGGCAGCGCATCCATGCCGTACCTGAACAGTCTGGCATCACAAAATGCGCTGGCCACGCAGTATTACGCCAACGTGCATCCTTCCATCGGCAATTACTTCATGCTGACGGCCGGACAACTGGTTACCAGCAATGACTCGTTGAATACCACGGTGAATGTGGACAACATTGTGCGGCATTTGCTGACCGTCGGCAAAACCTGGAAGAGTTATGCCGAAAGCCTGCCTTCGGTCGGTTACATCGGTGGCGACCAATATCCGTACATCAGGCACCATAATCCACTGTCTTATTTCTCTGACGTGGCCAACAGCAGCGTGCAACGGCTAAACCTGGTTCCGTTCACACAGTTTGGCACGGATCTCAGCAACAATCAGCTGCCGAACTATTCATTCGTGGTGCCAAACCAGAATCACAACGCGCATGACTGTCCCACTGCGCCCACCGGCTGCACCAACGCGGTAAAGCTGGCCACCGCGGACACATGGCTCAAGAATAATATCGGGCCTTTGTTCAACAATCCCGGATTTCAGCAGGATGGCATTCTGATCCTTGTCTTTGACGAAGGTTTCAACACGGATACCGCTCACGGCGGCGGGCATGTAGTCGCGCTTGCAGTGGGGCCCGGAGTGAAGAAAGGCTTCAAGTCCACAGCGTTCTACCAGCACCAGAATATTCTGCGCACCACGCTTGATGCGCTGGGCGTACACAGCTATCCTGGCATCGCCGGCAGCGCTGCCGACATGAGCGACTTATTTGGCAGCGCGCCTCCGCCGCCTCCTCCCTCAGGCTGCACGGCGACGGCTACAGGCGTGACTGTGTGCTCGCCAGCGGCAGGAAGCACGGTGGCATCGCCGGTGCATTTTGTTGCCGCCGCAAAGTCCACGCACCCCATCACCGCTATGCGAATTTATGTCGATAACATTGCCAAGTTCACGGTGGACGCCAGCTCGCTGGACACTTCCGTCGCACTTGCCAGTGGAACGCACTCGGTTGTCGTTCAGGCGTGGGACTCGAGCGGCGCCGTTTTTAAGACGCCGCTGACTATCCACGTGCAATAAGGAAGACCGCTTGAAGATACAAGGCCCCATCCCAATCCAGGTTCGGGGCCTTTTAATTAAATTCTTAGATTTAGCGCCGCTACTTTCTCTCTGAACTCTGGCTGTTCAAGCAGGGATTAAGTAATCGCTGGTGACCGGTATCACTGTTAACGTGCATCGATCTCGTTAAGCTGGAGGTTGCAAGGAGATCGACCATGAAATTCCCCCACGCCTGTACCAGCACACAAGAATGTCAGCGCCCTCTATTATCGATCGCCGCACTTATCTTTTTCCTGGCTGCTTTCTGGTTATTCCAGCCTATGGCCTCAGCGCAGGTGAATCCGCCTGACTTCACCGTGGTCGTTCTGCCCGATCCGCAAAATGAGACACAATACTTCCCCCAGGTCCTCAATAGCCAGTCAAAATGGATCGTTAACAACCAGAAAGCGCTGAACATCCAGATGGTTCTGACGGAAGGCGACAACATCAATGACGGCGCTTCCACGGCACAGTTGCAGAACCTTGATGCCGCTTTCCGCCTGCTGGAGAACGCGGGCGTTCCTTACCTGCTGGCCATCGGAAACCATGATTACAACGGCTTCAACCCGAAAGCCAGCCGCAATCTCACTGGCTTCAATCAATGGTTTGGGCCGGGGCGCTTCGCGGGCAAGGCCTATTTCAAGGGCAACTTTCCAGCCGGCAGCAATGCAAACTCGTATGCCGTGCTGACGATCAATGGACAGCAATATCTATTTATCACGCTGGAATTCCGTGCGACGAGCGCGTCGCTGGACTGGGCAGAATCGATCCTGGCGGCGAATCCGGACAAAGAAGCGATCGTGGTGGCGCATTCGTTTGTATTGAAAAACAACCGGCGTGAAGACCTGTGCGACGATCAGGACATGCCGGCAAGCAACGCCACGGGGCAGGCCACGTGGATGCGGCTGCGCAAGTACCGCAACATCACCATGTTTTTGAGTGGCCACTTCACTGGCGGCTCCGGCGCGCGCCGGGCCGACGTTGGAGACAACGGCAATCTGGTGAACCAGCTCTTTGCCGACTATCAGGACTATGCGAACGGCGGCAACGGCTGGCTGCGCATCATGACATTTCATCCCGTGACAAACAGCATCTCAGTGCAGACTTACTCCCCTTACCTGAACCAGTACATAACGGATTCAACGAACCAGTTCACGCTGATTTACCACAATAATTTTCCTAATACCGGTACGGGGACCATCAGCGGGAAAGTCCGTAACCAGTCGAGTTGCGCTGCGGTGGCGGGAATCAAGGTAAACGCGGGCAGCGCTTCTACGACTTCGGCCGCTGATGGAAGCTATCAGCTGTCAGTTTCTCCGGGAACCTACTCGGTCACAGCGTCGGGCTCAGGCTGGAACACCAGCAGCAAAAGCGAAGCCGTGAACGACAGCCTGGATACGCAGATGAATTTCTACCTCACGACCGGCAGTCCAACGCCGACGCCAACGCCTACACCCACGCCAACTCCTCCTCCTTCCGGCTGCACAACCACAGCGGTCGGAGTCAAAGTCTGCTTCCCGATTTCTGGCAGCATTGTGAATTCACCTGTCCGCTTCACTGCGGCGGCCAAATCCACGCTGCCAATTACCGCGATGAGAATCTACATCGACAACATTTCGGCCTACTTTACGTCAACAGCCAGTCTCGACGTAAGCCTTGCTGTAGCCTCAGGAACACATAACGTTGTAGTACAGGCGTGGGACTCAAGCGGCGTCGTGTTCAAGTCTTCGCTCATAACGCTGACGGTAACTCAGGGTAGTCCGGGAGCGTGTACTGCTGCGACCGTCGGGGTCACGGTCTGTTCGCCGACGCCGGGAGCCACAGTAGCATCTCCGGTGCACGTGACAGCCGCTGCCAAATCAGCCGCGGCTCCCATCACCGCAATGCGGATTTATTTGGATAACGTGTCCGTCTATGCGGTCAATGCTGCTGCAATTGACACGACGGTGGCGATTTCTACAAGAACTCACTCCATGGTGGTGCAAGCCTGGGATTCAACCGGCGCATTTTTCAAAACGCCGCTGACCATCCAGGTGCAGTGAACAGGCAGCTTACAGAAAACAAGGCCCCGTCGCTCTATGAGTCGGGGCCTTCTCATAAATTCTAAGTTTTCGCAACGCTATCTTTTCAACTGAGCTGCCGGACTTCAAAAGCTCAAGCTACAATATTTTCCAGACGGCGGCGGGAAACCAACGATGGATTGGCGCCCTGACGGACTTCGATAGTCATACTCTCCGCGCAGCTCTGGCAAAGCCAAAAATGCTCTATCGTGGCCCGCGTTGTGGAGGCAATTGCGCGCGGGATCGAAAACAGTTTGCCGTGCCGGTAATAAATAAAAGGTTTCCGGCAGCTCGGGTTGGCGCACTCTGAAACCATGTTCCTGGCTCCTTAAGCTTTTTCAATCATCTACTCACGCTTAGTCCTGGACTGTGATGTCCGTCACCCCCTACTGTGACTCTCGGCGGGTGCAACTTCACGTTTCATGTGTGATATCCATCACGTCTTCCCCGGAGATCGGGCGTTACGATTTACTTTGCCGTCGAAG
>DASXJO010000345.1:0-9284 GCA_036497385.1 Candidatus Angelobacter sp.
GGCGCCAGAACTTTTATTATCCGTGATCCTGATGGAAATCTAATTCTATTTGCCGGGCCAGCCGATTGAGTGGCGAGCTGTGCAGCATCCCATGTGAAATGAGAGTGATATTTCCAACTAGCGCTGCCTGAGTTCAGCTGCATGAATCGCGAAGCTCTATTCTGCTAAAATCGCGCAAGTCCCAGATGCCGTAATTAAAGATGGCCCGTAAAATCTCACTCTTTGTGCCGTGCTTTGTCGACCAGTTACAGCCACAAGTGGCTGTGGACACGGTGAGAGTTCTGCGGCGCATTGGATGTGAAGTGGATTTCCCCACAGACCAGACCTGCTGCGGCCAGCCCGCATTCAATACCGGCTTTTGGGATGAGGCGCGACCGTGCGCTGAACGTTTCCTCCGCGTCTTCAAGGATGCCGAGGTAATTGTCTGCCCCTCTGGCTCCTGCACCACCATGGTCCGCATGTTTTACCCTGAGCTGATGCCTTCCGGCCCCGCTCATAACGAGGCTGTGGCGCTGGGCAAGCGCACCTTTGAGCTTTCAGAATTCCTGGTAAAAGTAATGGGCCTTACCGATGTAGGCGCGGCGTTTCCGCATACCGTTACTTATCATGCGTCCTGCCACGGACTTCGCGAATTGAAACTGCGCCATGAACCGCTTCAGCTTCTGCGCGGCGTGAAAGGCATAAAGCTAGTGGATATGTTGCGCTCAGAAGAGTGCTGCGGCTTTGGCGGGACGTTTGCCACCAAGTTTGAAAGCATCTCCGTCGCCATGGGTGAGACCAAGTGCGACAGCGTTGCCGTGACCGGCGCCGAGTACGTTACGGCAATCGATCCAAGCTGCCTCATGCACGTTCAGGGAATCCTGGGCCGTCGCAAAGATCGCGCGCAGACAATCCATTTGGCGAGTATTCTGGCCAGAGAGGCATGATGCAAATCTCACCACGGAGGCACGGAGACACGGAGAAGGCTAACGGAGCGAGTCAGGGATTCATTCCGACGAAGCCGCTCAGGATGTCAAAGCCATGAGCACTTCCTCCACACGCCCGACTCCCGCCGGCGAAACCACTTCTGTCCTTACCGCCGCGCAGAAGTTTCTGCGCGATGCAGCCACCAAGTCAGCTGATCTGGTCCATCGTGACATCATCCGCAAAAACATGGACAGCTACGATGCCGCGCACAATCGCGGTCGCGCGCGGATTAAGGACTGGGAAGCAGCTCGGCGCAAGGGCCAGGAAATCAAGCGCGAAGCCATTAATCATCTGGATAAATACCTGCTTCAGTTTGAGCAAAAGGTGCTGGATCGCGGTGGGCACGTCTTTTGGGCTTCCAATGGGGATGAAGCCTGCGCTTATATAAAGGACCTGGCCGTAAGCCGGGGCGTGAAAACCGTGGTGAAATCCAAGTCCATGGTCACCGAGGAGATCCATCTTGCGCCCGTGCTGGAAGCGGCGGGCATGCGTGTTTGGGAAACCGACCTCGGCGAGTTTATCGTTCAGCTTCGCAATGAGGCTCCATATCACATCGTTACGCCGGCCATGCACCTTGACCGCAACCAGATCCGGGATCTGTTTCGCGAAAAACTGGGCGAAGATATTCCTGACGCCGATCCGCAAAAACTCGTCGCGCTGGCGCGGCGCAAGCTGCGTGAAGCATTTTTCGCCGCTGAGATGGGAATCTCCGGCGCAAACTTTCTGGTGGCCGATGCTGGCGCTGTCGCGATTTCAACCAATGAAGGTAATGGCCGCCTGAGCACCAGCCTCCCGCGCATTCATGTTGCTGTTACAGGAATTGAAAAAGTGATTCCGCGCCTTGAAGATCTGGGCACACTGTGGCCGGTGCTCGCCACTTCCGGCACAGGCCAGCCGATTACCACCTACAGCACGCTCGTCGGCGGGCCAAAGCGCGCTGACGAAGCCGATGGCCCCGAAGAATTTCATGTTGTCCTGCTGGATAACGGACGCAGCAGCCTGCTGGCCAACGCCGAAGAAAGGGAAGTGCTGCACTGCATACGCTGCGGCGCTTGCCTGAATATTTGTCCGGTATATCGCAACATCGGCGGACACACGTACAACACCACATATCCCGGCCCCATCGGCAGCGTGCTTACGCCGCATCTGCGCGGCAGCGAGTTCCAGCATCTTTCTTATGCGTCATCGCTATGCGGCGCGTGCACCAGTGTTTGTCCGGTGAACATTAATCTGCATCATCATCTGCTGCACAACCGACGCGATTTCACGAGAGCCGGCGGGGAGAAGACGTCAGGTGAGCGCAGGCAGTTCAAGGTGTGGCGGACGGCCATGCTGCATCCGCGGCTCTACGAATTGGGTGGATGGATGATGCGCCGCAGTTTGCGCCTGCTGTACGGAATGGGACTTGCCGGGACAGCGCTCGACCCGATGCGCGCGTGGAGCCGCAAGCGCACGCCCGTTCCGCTGCCGGGGCAATCTTTCCGGGCGCGCTGGAAAAGAGAGCTTTCCAAAAAAGAGCTGGCAGGGAACGGCGATGGCCACAAGTAATCCCAGCCGCGAAGCGATTCTGGCGCGCATCCGCGACGGCCTGCGCACTCCCGCGCCGCCTATCGAAGACAAAACCTTTTACGGACCCATCTTTGAGGCCGTCGAGAATCCACTGGAACTCTTTCAGCAGGAATGCAAAGCCAATCTGATGGAGTGCCAGCTGACCGCCGACGCAACCGCCAGCGCACAGGGGCTAGCTCAGGTGTTGCAGTCATTGCCCCCGGGCGAAGTCTTTATTCAGGATGATCCGGTGTTGCGTCGCCTGATGAATGCGGCAGGTTCTCAGCGGCAGCTTCGCTGGTCGAGTGAAGGCGGCCCGCGCGAGCAATCACAAGCGACCGTCACCCTGGCCGATGCGCTGATCGCGCAGACCGGATCAGTTTTTGTGAGCGCTTCAGGCGGTGGACGCGGAGCATCCGTGGTGGCGCCAACGCATATTGTTTATGCATTCGCAAATCAGCTTGTTCCCGACTTGGTGACGGCGTTGCGCAACGCCACTGCGGACGGCCGGCTAGATAAAAATTCCTACGCATGCGTGATCAGCGGCTCCAGCCGCACCGCCGACATCGAAAAGATTTTGGTTCAGGGCGCGCATGGCCCCATGCGGCTGGTGGTGATCGTGGAAACCGGGATTTAGCGTCCATATTTGGTGTGGCGCGGTCCGAAGCGGCGGGCCGCGCCCGTTGGGCCCGACCAGCGCGCTCCAGCTCTCCTTTTTCGTCCGAAGAGGGGCATCTTCACGCCTTGAAAGTCTTTCTCATTGCCAGGCGACAAAGGAGAACTGAAATGGCAGATGACACGCTCGATTTACTAAAAGACCTGATTGAGACATGCAAAGATGGCGAGACCGGTTATGTACACGCGGCAGGCGTCGCCACGGACCCGCAGCTAAAGGCATATTTCACCGAGCAAAGTCTGGAAAGGGCCCGGTTTGGTAAGGAACTCCGGGAGGAAGCAGAGCGGATGGGCGACAAACCTGACGCTTCCGGCAGCGTGTCTGCTGTTTTGCATCGGGTATGGTTTGAAACCAAGGCGACCGTTGGCCTGGGCGATCAATCAATTCTGAACAGCGTTGAACAAGGAGAGGACAGGGCGAAAAAGGACTATGAGAAGGCCCTAGCAAGCCAGCTTCCGGATGATCTTCGCGTCATCATCCAACGCCAGGCTGACAGTGTGATCAAGGCCCATGACCATGTTCGAGATATGCGCGATGGGCTGGCCCAGCCCGGAGAGAAAGTAGCCTAAACAACAAAGAAACAAGAAGTTAGAAAGCGTGGACCTTTAACCCGCCAGCACTTCCAAGGTGGTCGAAATAATCGTTTCGTCCACTTTATAATATGCATCATATTTATTCGGGGGAGTGTCCGTTAATGCCTGAGCACCAGATAGCCGAAGTGCGGGTCCATCCCGCGCCTCGTTGCTGCCATAACGTCAAGTTCTATGAGCATGACCGGGAGCTTATTGACGGCCTGGGAAGGCACATTGGTGACGCCCTGGAGTGCGGCGATATCGCTATTGTTATCGCAACCAAGCCGCATCGGGAGCTGCTGGTTGAAGAGTTACGCCTCCGCAAAATAGATGTCTCTGCGGCGCGCAGGGCAGGGCGCTTCATTGAGTTAGACGCGGCTGAGATGCTCTCAAAGTTCATGGTGGAAGGCGAACCGGATATAGACAAATTCGAGGATTCCATTGGCTCACTGATCAGTGAGGCCGCTGCCCGAATCATGCCCGGCCGCTGCATAGTCGCGTATGGTGAGATGGTCGCGCTGTTGTGGGCGGAAGGCAAGCGCGATGCTACGCTCCGTGTGGAAGAACTTTGGAACGGGCTCGCCGAGCGGCATACTTTTGATCTTTTATGCGGCTACCCCATCGGCATTTTTGATCGCCTTGAAGATCGCCAGCTCTTCTTTAGTATCTGCGGGGAGCACACGGGTGTAAATCCCGCTGAAGGTTATCCGGCGCATGGCAGTGACATGCAGCGGCGCCGCAGCGTGGCCCGGCTCCAGCAGAAATCTAAAGCGCTGGAAGCCGAGATCCGCATAGGCCAGGAACGCATTCATTTACTGCAAAAGGTGACCAACGCGGGCACATGGGAATTGGATATAGAAAGTGATGTTTTTTCGTTCTCTTCGGCCGCGGCCAAGTTGCTGGGGTTTTCCGCCTCCAGCCGGGTGCGCCTGAGCGAGTTGATGGGCCTGATGTACTATTCGGGGGACCGTGAGGGAGTCTTTGCCAGTTTGCAAAGCGCACAGCGCCACCGCAAGGAGTTCAAGACTACATTCCGCGTGCGGCAGGGCAACGAAACCCGAATCATCGCGATGCAAGGCAAGACCTTTTACAATAGCGGCACCCCGCTCATGCTGGGCGTGGTATCGGACGCGACTCCCGCGTCCCAACCTGCCGCTGATCCAGTCGCTGAAAAGCTTGCGCAGAAAAAAGCCACCCGATTCGCCAGCTAAAAGCTAGTACATATTCAGCTACTCTGCTGGGCAACCAATCCAATCCTTAATGAATCTTAATGTGTGCAGCTCTCATTCCCCCAATTTTCATTGAGTTAGACCTGGTTGTTAAAGGACGCTCCATTTGGTCGCCGCTAAGCAGGCTTCAGAGCCCCCCAATACGAGACTTTCTGTTGGCGACTACATCGCCGATATCCTGCTGGACGCTCGTCCAAACGGCACAATCTATCATTGGATCGTGCAGCGGGTTGGTTCGGCCGCCATCATTCAATGGGGCCAGGAATACACGTTTGAGGACGCCTACTCCGCCGTCTCTGCCTATTTGGAGAACCTCAACCGTTCCAACCAGGAAAAAGCCTAACGGGCGATTACGTTATCGCCCTGCTGGTAGGCCTGTTTGGCGACAATCATTTTGCAAGTTGCTTAGCGCCTACTTTGGCACAACCGTAATGGCGCGCACCTGCTCTTCCCGGATCGTATTGCCAGATTCCACCAGCATGGGGCACAGTTCTTCAGTAACTGAGAACTCTTGATGCCGAGGATTGAGGGTGTAAGAAACGGTGTGGTCTTTCCCGCCTTTATCCTTATCGTTTTTATCGTCATCGTCTTTGTCGCGCGGGTGAATGCCTATGGCTGGGACAACTTTAACTTTTATACGCAGATTATCCTGCGGTCCGGTGTTGTGGATGTGAGCGTTCTGCGCGGTTAACGGCAAGCTCAGCAATGCGGCGAGCAACGGGCACGCGAACCTGAGCGCCTGCATTCGGGGGAGGATGTACATGCGTGTAAACCTTCCTTCAACTCTGATTGCCGCGGACGGAACGGCGTTGTGCCTGGATCCCAAAAAAGCCGAAACTAAATTGGAGCTGAAATGTCATGGGGTCGGCTACGAAATGACTTGGGCCCAAATAGGAATTTACGAATACGGTTGTAGATGGCTATGAATGATAAGCCAAAGCGGGGCAGGCGTCACTTGAGCGGCACCTTTTCCAGCCAATGAGCGATGTTCACATTCCAGCCCAGTTCAGTAGTAATTGCTTCCTGAAGACGGGAGGCCGCTTCCGGTTCGCCGTGGACCAGAAAAGTCTTCTTCGGAGGCGCTTTGAACGTCCGCAACCAGCCAAGGAGTTCGTCAGTATCGGCATGGTCGCTGAATTGTTCTAACGCTGACACCTGCGCGCGAATCGGGACAGCTTCAGAAAAAATGCGCACGGACTGTGCTCCGCTCTTGATGGTTTCACCGCGCGTTCCCGGCGCTTGAAATCCAATGAACAGTACCTGATTGCGGGGATCGGGCAATCGCAACAGAAGATGGTGAAGGATGCGTCCGCCGGTGACCATGCCGCTGGAAGAAACAATGATGCAGGGATAACGCACCTCGTTGATCTTTCGTGAATCTTCCTGCCTGGGAGCAAAGTGGAATCCTTCCCAGTTCAGCGGCGAGCCGTATTTCTGGACGAGCTGTCTTGCTTCCTGGTTGAACTCTTCTTCATACTTCATGAAGATTTCAACCGCTTTGATGGCCATGGGACTGTCAATGAACACGGGCACCCGGGGAATCTGGCTAGCTTCATGAGTTCTTTCAGCAGGAACAAAAATTTCTGCGTGCGTTCCACGGCGAAAGCTGGAACTACGACAGAACCGCCGCGGTGCACCGTTTGAGAGATGATTTGCGCCAGGTGCGGACGTACATCGTCATGGGGATGTGCGCGATTGCCATAGGTGGATTCCATCACCAGGATTTCCGGATCTTGATTCGGTTCCGGTCCAGCGTGCACTACGCGGCCTGGAGCGGTGGGTTGCATCGGAACACGCCCGATATCTCCGGTGAAGAGTAACTTGCGAGCGTTTGCTGCGTCGCCCAGGAAAAGCTCGACCATGGCGGAGCCAAGAATATGCCCTGCATGGACAAACCGAAATCCAAGCGTTGGATTGATTTGCATAATTTCGTGAAAGACAACAGGCTTGAATAAGCGCATGCAATCTTCCGCTTGCTCCAATGTATAGAGAGGCAGGGCAGGATGGTGCTTGGAAGATTTCTTCTGGTTATGAAAACGCGCTTCCTCCTCTTGCAGATGGCCGGAATCGGCCAGGATGACGGAACATAGATCGATGGTGGGAGGCGTGGCAAAAATTGGCCCGTTGAATCCTTCTTTGGCCAGCCGGGGAATCCAGCCGCAGTGGTCGAGATGCGCGTGCGTCAGAATTACGGCATCGATGTCGCGGGCTGGAACGGGAGTGTCTTCCCAGTTGCGCAACCTCCACTCCTTGGGGCCTTGAAAAAGACCGCAGTCCACCAGCACCTGCATGCCGGCTTGGTGGGAAATGTCATCCCGCGTATTGATGAGGTGTTTCGAACCGGTGACGGTTCCGGCAGCGCCCAAAAATTGAAGGTAGGCCACAATATCCTTTTTTGTAGCAGTTTTCTGAAGCGAACCATTTCACAGGAAAGTGGAGGTAAGCGCAAGCGACGGTCGCTAGCTTCTAGCTGCTGGCTGCTAGCGTCGTATCGAGCGGGAAGGAGCGGCCCTGCTGCCTTTCATGGTAGCCCTTGAGACCAGCGGATCCGATTCCTCGGGCCTCACAGAAGCTATGCGGGAGATTTACGGCGAAGTTAATGTTCGGCTCTCGGAACAGCAGGTCGTTGTGTGGGCGTTGTGTTTGCCTTGGGCAATTTTGTAGCGCGAGACCCTGCATGCCGCTTCCAACATTGATCATTGGTAATCCGACCGGTGAGGAACTGCTCCGCTGTGTTGATCTCAAAACCACGTCGCTTGATCGGGGAACGAGCGTACGCGTATCTACTGGCGGGGGTAGAAGCAGATCGCGTTGGCGCGACATAATTTTTACGGTTTAGTCCCGATTAAGGAACTTTTACGGAACTTTGGCGTGTTTGTGAGCGTCTTAATGGGTGTTCGATTCCGGACAGCCCATTGCGTTAGCGAACACAGAAAAAGGCTAATCGGAACGATTTATCTGCTATTATTCTATTATTTTCAATAGCTTAGGAGTATATGTGAGTTCGGCACAAAACGTGCCAATTGTTCTATGTGCCACGCTTATTGGGCACGGGACAAGCAGGTAAAACTTTCGGCGATCGGCGCCGCTGCCCTTGTATAAGGAGTTGGGTATGCGTGAAGTTAAGAAAGCAGGCTTTGCCCTCTGCATTGGGGTGGCTGTATTCATCCTTGCCGGTTTTGCTCCCAAGCGAAGCACTACCGTCTCTGGAGGCGGCGAAACTGATGCCTTTGCACGCCACGTTGCCGTCCTGCGGTCGGGAAAGCCGCAGCAGAAAGCGGCCGCTGCTTACTGGCTCGGGCAACAGCATTCCGCTGCTGCGGGCGCCGTCGATTCACTCCTGGAATTCCTGGGTGACGCTACTGAAGTCGATGCGAAACAGTATCGCCAGCATCCACTGGAGAAAATGACGGTGGGAGAAGAAGTGGCCGCAGCCCTGGTGAACATTGGACATCCTTCGATTGAACCGCTGATCCGTGTTTTGAAGAATTCTCCGCAGGCAGAAGCGCGCAAGAATGCCGCCTGGGCCCTGGGCGCACTGCACGATACCGGAGCCACCAGCAGCGATATCTAAACAGGCGCTGATTTCAATGACACAATGCGAGCAAGAAGCTAGAAGTGTGCGAGTTGGAACGCAAATCAGAGCTTTGCGCTTGGTGAGGAACTTACAGCGCATTATTACGCTATGGCGCAGCACCTTACAGCGCAGCACTTTGCGCTAAGGCGTTCCGTATTTCAACGTCGATTCAGTTAACTGGTGATTCCATGGGAACTTTTCTTCAAGACCTCCGATACGCACTGCGCATGCTGCGCAAGAATCCCGCTTTTACCGCGGTCGCGGTGCTGACGCTGGCGCTGGGCATTGGCGCGAACACCGCCATTTTTAGCCTGGAAAACGCCGTAATGCTCAAGATGCTGCCGGTGAAGAATCCCGGAGAACTGGTGGTTGTGGGCGACCCCACAGAAGTCCATTCCCGCAGGATGGGCGATCCGGGAGTAAAGGTATTTTCGTATCCGCTGTATCGCGATTTCCGAGATGGAAGCAGCGTTTTCAGCGGAATGCTGGCTTCTGGTGAAGCGCATCGGCTGCGCGTGACCGGGGATTCCATCGGCGAAATTTCCGGTAATACTACCGGCGTTTTGGTCAGCGGCAATTACTTTTCAGTGCTGGGCGTGAACGCGCTGTACGGACGCGTGATTACACCGGACGACGATTCTGGTCCGAGCGCGCATCCGGTTGCGGTGGTGAGCTACGGTTTTTGGAAAAATAAGCTGGGTGAGAATCCCAACATT
>DASXJO010000346.1:0-12500 GCA_036497385.1 Candidatus Angelobacter sp.
GGCTACGCTGATTCCTCCTGCTGATAATTCCTCCGTTTACTCCTTTCCTCTGTGTTTCAAAGTTTTTGTCGCCCTGGACAAAACTGTTGCAGGCTGACTACTGAGCGCTGAATGCTTTAAGATTCTTGTCATGAAGAATTCTTGGATGTCCCGCCCTCTCTCTGAATCTGATCCTGAGATTGCCCAGGCCATTGCCAATGAAGCCAACCGCCAGCATGAGGGTCTGGAGCTTATTGCCTCAGAGAACTTTGTCAGCATGGCTGTTCTTGAGGCAGCAGGTTCGGTTTTCACCAATAAATATGCTGAGGGATATCCGGGAAAGCGCTATTACGGCGGCTGCGAGTTTGCTGATGTGGGTGGAGAATCTGGCGCGTGAGCGTGCCAAACAAATTTTTGGCACCGATCACGTTAATGTCCAGCCCCACTCAGGTTCGCAGGCGAACATGGCAGCTTACATGGCGCTCTTGCAGCCCGGAGACGCCGTAATGGGCTTGAACCTGGCCCACGGCGGCCATCTCACGCACGGGCATCCGCTGAACTTTTCCGGCAAGATGTACAAAATCATTCCTTACGGAGTGCGCAAAGATACTGAAACCATCGACTATGACGAGATGGAGCAGATCGCCGTTCGTGAGCGCCCCAAAATGATTATCGGCGGCGGCAGTGCTTACGCCCGCATCATCGATTTTGCTCGCATGCGGCAGATTGCCGATAAAGTCGGTGCCAAATTAATGGTTGATATGGCCCATATCGCCGGCCTTGTTGCAGGAGGCGCGCATCCTTCGCCTGTGCCGCACTCGGATATCGTCACGACGACTACGCATAAGACCCTGCGCGGCCCGCGTGCAGGCATGGTGCTTTGCCGTCAGGAATTGGCGTCAGCGGTCGATAAGATTACCTTCCCCGGCATTCAGGGTGGGCCGCTGGTGCACATCATCGCGGCCAAGGCGGTTTGCTTCCGTGAAGCGCTGCAACCGCAATTCAAAGATTACGCTCATCAGGTCGTTGCAAATGCCAGGGCCTTGGCCCGCAAGATTATGGATGAGGGCTTCCGAGTGATTACCGGCGGGACTGACACGCACCTCATGCTCATCGACGTTTTTGCCCAGGGCATTCTAGGCAGTGAAGCTGAAAATGCTCTAGGCCAAGCGGGCATTACCGTAAACAAAAATGCCATTCCGTTCGACAGTAATCCGCCTCTCAAGCCCAGCGGCATTCGTATAGGAACGCCCGCTCTCACCACGCGCGGCATGAAAGAGAAGGAAATGGTCCAGACCGGCGCCTGGATTGTTGAAGTCCTCAGAAATCACAAGGATGCTCAGGCACTCGCGCGTATTCGCAAGCAGGTGCTTGAACTGGCGGAAGCGTTTCCTCTCTATCCGGAGTTGCGCCAGACCGTGGAAGCTGCATGAGCAGCCTCATGCCAGAGTTCGTGCTCCAGAGTACATGTGCGAACATCAGGCTGCCCCAGACGGAAGTTTGGATGTAACTACGAATCGCCTGACCCTCAGCCCTCCTTTTGGACCAAAATTGCTTCTAAATCCCACAGAAGGATTCTGCAGGATTAGTGGGGCTCAAGTGGCATTCAGAGGCACATTATTGGGAACCTTGATTTGTCTGTTTGCGACTATTGCAGCCGCTCAGACAGGTGCCTCGCCTGATACACGGACGGTTGTTGATCGTATGCTGCGGACGCAGCAGGAAAACAAGGCTAAAGTTCGTCCTTTCACTGTCAAGCGCGATTACCAATTGCTGGATAAGCAGGACCAACAGAAGGCACAGGTCGTCGCCAACATTACCGTGTTGCCCCCGGACAGCAAGCAATACAACATTGAGAGCAGCAGCGGCGGCATGGGAGAGAAGGTCCTGCGAGACGTTCTCAGCAAAGAGACTGAATCAACCAAGGATGCGCAACGGAAGGAACTCTCGCTGGAGAACTACGATTTTCAGTTACTCGGAGAAGAAACTCTCGATGGGCAACGCTGTTTCCTCTTGAGCATGAATCCCCGGCGTGAAGAAAAAGACCTTCTCCGCGGCAAGCTCTGGGTGGATGCGGAAACTTACAACATTCGCCGGGTGGAAGGGACTCCCGCAAAAAATCCTTCCTGGTGGCTGCATGATCTTCAAATCTTCATGAGCTTTGCCGAGGTTGATGGCATGTGGATGCGCACATTTACGCACGCTGTCGCCAACGTGCGATTCAAAGGCAAATATGTAATGGAATCGCGCGACCTGGAATATCGTTTTACGCGCCAAACGGCTTCGCGCTCGCGCCGCCACAATCCTGCAATTCTCGCCGGCTCTGCTATCACTCCATAAGTACTACTCCTCTAGCTCGCCAGTTGCGCAGCTGCGAAGTCTGCAATTAGATTTGACCTTGCGATCCGCTCAGTAATTTCCGCGCGGCCTGAGGTCCATCAATGAACATGATCAAGTCAGCAGTGCTCACGGCGCTGCTTGCATCTGCGGCAATGGCACAGACCAGCCGCCCCCAGCAGAACACATCGGATTGGAATTTTGCCGTCTCCGGCGACTCGCGCAATTGTGGGGACGTGGTTATGCCCTCGATCGCCGCCAGCGCCATAAAGAACAAAGCTGCCTTCTACTGGCATTTGGGCGACCTCCGCGCCATCTATGGCATTGATGAGGATTACCAGAACAGTCCGGAACATCGCGGCAAAACCATTCAGAAGGACGAATACCTGAAAGGTGCCTGGGATGATTTTATCCAGAACCAGATCGGCGCCTTTGGTTCTATGCCGGTGTTTGTAGGCATTGGCAACCATGAAACCACGCCGCCCAAAACCCGCGCGCAGTTTGCCGATAAATTTGCCCAGTGGCTGGATTCTGCCCCGCTCAAGCAGCAGCGGCTGGCGGACGATCCCCATGCCACGGCTCCCACCACTTACTTTCATTGGATCCACGCCGGAGTGGATTTTATTTATCTGGACAACGCCACTAAAGACCAGTTTTCGGCTGAGCAACTGAGCTGGTTTGAGAGTGTTTTGAAACGCGCATCTTCCAATGCGGATGTCCGAGCCATGGTGATAGGTATGCATGCCGCGCTGCCGGACAGCGTCGCCTTTGGCCATAGCATGAGCGACTGGGGGCAGGGCGTTGAAAGCGGGCGTCGCGTTTACACCGATCTGGTCGATTTCAAGAAGAAGACAAAGAAGCCTGTGTACCTGCTGGCCAGCCACTCGCATTTCTTGATGAGCGGAATTTTCAACTCTGAATATTGGGCAGCCCATGGCGGCGAACTTCCGGGTTGGATTGTGGGGACGGCCGGCGCGGTGCGCTATGCGTTGCCGCCGGATGCGCCGCGCGCAAAAGAAGCTCGCACCAAGGTGTACGGTTACCTGCTAGCGACGGTCCACCCCGACGGCAAAATTGATTTCAAATTTGAAGAGATCAAGAAGTCTGATACCCCAGCTACGATCAGCCAGCGCTATACGCAGCCATTCGTGGATTTCTGTTTCGACAAAAATACGGCGTTCTCTCAACGCTGAGCATCCCACAAATAATTTCTTCGGAAGCAATACACGTTCTGAGAACCAAAGAGATGAATTTTCCAAATCCTTGAGCCCTGAGTCAGATGAGTCGGCGCAGGAGAGCAATCTCTTCATCCTGATATGCATTTTTTTGTTGACAATGCAACATGAGTACCTCAATATCTTGTATGTAAGCTTTCAACGGTACAATTCGTTGGGCTTCAAAAAAGTGAGATCGGGCTCCAAGGCAACTAAATCTTCTTAAGGAGGCATTCAACTCATGGCAACCAAGAAAAAAGCAGCCAAGAAAAAGAAGAAAAAGTAGCAGATTAGCGGAGCCAAGTCTCCGTGAATTCCAACAAGGGAAATAGTTATGACGGGTGTTCATCGGAACACCCTTTTTTATTACCTTTTTTGTGCATTTACTAACCCGCACAAACGCTGTCACCTGAGGTGTCATGCAAGTGCCGCGACCCTCGAATACAATTCCAATATGTCTATGATGACGCGAGCTGCCGCTCGCACAATCAGAAAATCAATTTTGATTTTCTGGACCATCGTTATTCTGGGTGGAATCCTCGGCCACGCGCAGCTTGACAATGACACGTCGAAAAAAGATGCAAGCGCAGCCCAAACGGGTGGCGCTGAAGATATTATTTCTTTTCTCAATCAGACCATTGTCTGGTCCCGGCAGCTGACCGCAGAACAGCAGTTGGTAAACGAACCCAGTGACGTGCTTTTTCTCAATGACAGCCGTCAGGTGGCCGATCAGGTTGTAAAGCTTGCCTTCGACTTTGCCCGTGCGCGTGCGCAGGCATTGGCCAGCCAGACGGATACTTCCTCCAACCAATCCCAGGCGACCTCGCAATATCAAAGGCTGATTGATTCGGCCACCAAGGCAGACAAGCAGGTAAAAGGCCTGCAACAAGAACTTGATAATTTCCACCAGCAGCTCCAGACTGCCACCGGCAAGAAACGCACAACTTTGCTGGCCGTGATTTCAGAAACAGAAGGCGAGCTGCAGTTATTCCAGACACGCCGGGACACTTTGCGCTCCATGCTTCAGTTTGCCACCGGAACCGCATCCAGCGGCCTGGGCTCAGGCAGTCTTCTCTCCCAGGTAGAAGAACTGGCGCGCACCGTTCCCGTGGCATCCGCGGAGAGCAAGGAACAAACCGGCTCAAATGCTACGGCAAATAATTCCACTTCGCCGGCAGTAGTTGCTTCACGTGAACGCAAGGAAGCGCCCACGGGCATTTTGGCCCTGGCTACGGATTTATTGTCCATGCGGCGCAAGCTCCGTGCGCTGGAAGACAATCTGCGCCAGACGGACGCACTTTACCAAAGCTCAAAAGATTTACGCGCCCCGCTGGTGGCAAAGATCAGGGATCTTACGCAACAAGGTGACAATGTGGCCGGCCAGCCGGATTCGCAGGACCCGAAGGTGCTGGCACAGCAGAGAAAAGATCTTGACGCCCTTACGGCGCAGTTCAAACAAGCATCAGCCAGCTTGCTGCCTCTGGGGAAGCAATCAATCCTCCTGGACATTTACAAGCGGACAACAACCAACTGGCGGAGTGCGGTTGACAGCCAGTACAAAGCTGAACTCAAGGGACTGCTGTTGCGGCTGGCTGTGCTGGCGCTGGTGCTGGGAGTATTACTGGGCGTCTCAGAAGTTTGGAAGCGCGCTACATTCCGTTACGTACCTGATGCGCGCCGTCGCTACCAGTTTCTGCTGATTCGCCGGATCGTCCTGTGGTGCCTTACTGCCATTATTATTGCGACGGCGTTTGCCAGCGAGCTCGGGGCAGTTACCACATTCGCCGGCCTTCTAACCGCAGGCATTGCGGTGGCGCTGCAAAATGTCATTCTCTCGATTGCCGGCTATTTCTTTCTCATCGGCAAATATGGCGTCCGAGTAGGTGATCGCGTCAACATCGCCGGGGTAACGGGTGATGTAGTCGATATCGGTCTGGTTCGGTTACAGTTAATGGAAATCACCGGCGGTCCCGCGCCGCTTCCCACAGGACGCGTCGTCGCTTTTTCCAACTCTGTCGTTTTCCAGGCGAATTCCGGGATGTTCAAACAGATTCCGGGCACGAGCTTTCTCTGGCATGAGATCACGCTCACGCTCGATGCAAAGGGGAACTATCGCCAGGTTGAGCAGCGCATGATGGAAGCGGTCAACAAGGTTTTTGCCGAGTATCGTGACCGGATGGAAGTGCAGCGGCGCAATGTTGAGCGTTCTTTGAATTCCACCATCGGCGCATTTACTCCGGAGAGCCGCCTGCATCTGACCCAAACTGCCCTTGAAGTGGTGATTCGTTATCCTGTTGATCTGGAAAATGCCGGTGAGATCGATAACCGCGTTACACGCGCGATCCTCGAGGCCCTGGAACTTGATCCCAATTTACGTGAACAGGTTTCCGGCGGCCCCACCGTCAGGACGGAAGAAGCGCCGGCCGAACCGGTAAAAAGCTAGCCGGTTCCCGGAGCTCTGGCTCGGCTTTCTATGGGTCAACGTCTCGCAAGCCCCTGTGTTCAAGCGGCTTCCAGCTTGCGTGATCCTCGTCACAGTCAGCCTGCCCGCTGATCCCTGACTATAGCAATAACCAAGCGTCCTTTGACGCAACTGAGAGGAATGGGGTCGTCCGTATGCACCCATCGGCGACCCCATACCACTTCTTATGAACCGGCACAGAGTCACAATCGATGGCAATGAAGCCGCAGCCTACGTGGCCCACAAGACCAATGAAGTAATTGCTATTTATCCCATCACTCCCTCTTCCGCGATGGGTGAGCTGGCGGACCAATGGTCATCTGAAGGGAAGACGAACATATGGGGCTCAGTACCGCGCGTGGTTGAGATGCAGAGTGAAGCTGGCGCTGCCGGCGCTTTGCACGGCGCGCTGCAAGGCGGCTCGCTGGCGACTACGTTCACTTCTGCCCAGGGACTGCTCTTGATGATTCCCAACATGTATAAGATTGCTGGCGAGCTCACGCCGGCTGTCATCCATGTTGCGGCGCGCTCGCTGGCCACGCACGCGCTCTCAATTTTTGGCGACCATCAGGATGTGATGGCTGTCCGCCAGACCGGATGGGCAATGCTGGCTTCTAATTCCGTTCAGGAAGCCATGGACTTTGCTTTGATCGCGCAGGCCGCATCGCTTGAGTCGCGCATTCCGTTTGTGCATTTCTTTGATGGCTTCCGGACCTCCCATGAGATCGCCAAAGTCGAACAGCTTGCGGTAGAAGATATCCAGGCCATGATCAGTGACGATCTGGTGCGCCGCCATCGTGAGGCTGCACTCTCACCGGACCATCCGTTCATTCGCGGCACGGCGCAAAATCCTGACGTTTACTTCCAGGCGCGCGAAGCGGCCAATTCCTTTTATCTTGCCGCACCCACGATCGTGCAGAACGCCATGGACAAATTTGCCGCGCTTACCGGACGACAATACAAGCTGTTTGATTACATTGGCGCCCCCGACGCGGAACAGGTTCTTGTTCTTATGGGCTCCGGCGCAGAGGTCGCGCAAGAGGCGGTTGATCATCTCAACCGCCGCGGAGCCAAATTTGGGGTGCTCAAGGTTCGTCTATACCGGCCTTTTTCCATTGAGCACTTTATGCATGCTTTGCCTCCAACGGTCGAGGCAATCGCCGTGCTGGATCGCAGCAAGGAACCCGGCGCAGTGGGCGACCCGCTCTATGTGGACGTGGTCACTGCGCTCAGTGAGGCTGAGTCGCAATCAAGGCACCTGGTGCAGCCGATGCCCAAGGTGATCGGCGGCCGTTATGGCCTCTCATCCAAGGAATTTACGCCGGCTATGGTGAAGGGCGTGTTTGACGAATTGGCAAAAGAGAAGAGCAAAAACCATTTCACGGTCGGAATTGTTGACGATGTTACGCACACCAGCATCGACTACGATCCAGAGTTTTCAACCGAAGAACCGGATACGGTGCGAGCATTGTTTTACGGCCTGGGTGCGGATGGGACGGTAGGCGCAAACAAGAACTCCATCAAGATCATTGGTGAAGATACCGATCTCTTTGCACAGGGATATTTTGTCTATGACTCGAAAAAGTCAGGGTCAATGACGACGTCGCACCTTCGCTTCGGGCCGCGGCCCATTCGCTCCAGCTATCTCATCACGCGTGCCAACTTTATCGCTTGCCATCAGTTTTCGTTTTTGGAGCGGCTCAACCTCTTGAAATATGCCGAGACTGGCGCAACTTTTCTTCTGAACAGCCCCTTTGGGCCAAATGATGTGTGGGACAAGCTGCCGCGCACCATCCAAAAAAAAATTGTTGACCGCAAGCTGAAATTCCATGTGATTGATGGCTACAAAGTCGCGCGGGAAACAGGCATGGGCGCACGTATCAACACGATCATGCAGACCTGTTTCTTTGCTATCAGCAATGTGCTGCCCAAGGAACAGGCGATCTCGGCCATTAAGAACGCAATACGCAAGACCTATGGCAAGCGTGGCCAGGCAATGGTGGACAAGAACTTCGCCGCCGTCGATCAGACGCTGGCAAAGCTGTTTGAAGTAAAGGTTCCCATCGAAGCTCTGAGCACTATCGATCTCCAACCTCCGGTTCCCGAGCAGTCTCCCGCGTTTGTTCGTGATGTGCTTGGCCCCATCATCCAGGGTAATGGCGATTTTCTGCCGGTAAGCAAGATGCCCGCGGACGGCACTTTCCCGTCCGGCACATCGCAGTGGGAAAAACGAAATATCTCTCTGGAAATTCCGGAGTGGGACAAAGAGCTCTGCATCCAGTGCGGCAAATGCGTGCTGGTTTGCCCTCATGCCGTTATTCGCGCCAAGCTTTATGACGACGATAAGCTTGCCAACGCCCCTGATGAGTTCCTTTCCGCGCCGGCGCGCTGGAAGGACCTGGGACACATGAAGTACACGCTTCAGGTTTCGCCGGAAGACTGTACCGGCTGCACCCTATGTGTGGAAGTCTGCCCGGCCAAGAGCAAAACGGACGCGGACCACAGAGCGCTGAATATGGTCCCGCAGCCCCCTATACGCCAGCGCGAAGCAAAGAATTGGGAATTCTTTTTGGGCCTGCCGGAGTTTAATCGCGAGAAGCTCTCCTTTGGGCAGGTCAAAGATGTGCAACTTCTGCAGCCGCTGTTTGAATTTTCCGGCGCATGCTCCGGCTGCGGTGAAACTCCATATATCAAGCTGATGACGCAGCTTTTTGGTGACCGCACCATCGTGGCCAATGCCACAGGGTGTTCGTCGATTTATGGCGGCAATCTGCCAACGACGCCCTACACGTTCAATAACGACGGTCGCGGAACCGCCTGGGCCAATTCGTTATTTGAAGACAATGCAGAGTTTGGTTTGGGAATCCGCCTTTCGCAGGACAAACACGCCGAGTACGCGCGCGAATTGGTGAAACGGCTCGCCGATACGATTGGGCCTGAACTGGCAACCGAGCTCTGCGAGGCTGATCAGTCCAATGAAGCGGGCATCTGCAAGCAGCGTGAACGGGTAGAGTTGCTCAAGAATCTTCTGCGGATGAGCCGGGACAATCGCGATCTCCGCGAGCTGGAGATATTGGCTGATTCACTGGTCAAGCGTAATGTGTGGATCGTCGGCGGCGATGGCTGGGCCTATGACATTGGTTATGGCGGACTGGACCATGTGCTTGCTTCCGGTGAGAACGTGAATATCCTTGTGCTCGATAGCGAGGTTTACTCCAATACCGGCGGGCAAACTTCTAAAGCCACACCTCGCGGCGCTGTGGCGCGTTTTTCGGCGGGAGGCAAGTCGTCGCCCAAGAAAGACCTGGCCCTGCTTGCCATGACATACGGAAATGTTTATGTAGCGCGCGTTGCTATGGGCGCTGGCGACATGCAGACACTGAAGGCCTTTAATGAAGCCGAAGCTTACAACGGGCCGTCATTGATCATTGCCTATGCCACGTGCATCGCTCACGGAATCGACCTGAAGAACGGATTGACCCAGCAAAAGCTCGCAGTTCAGTCAGGACACTGGCCGCTGTTTCGCTTTGATCCCCGCCGCGCAGCCGAAGGCAAGAACCCCATGCAGCTCGATTCCAAGCCGCCCTCTGTACCGCTGGAAGACTACATTTACAATGAGACGCGTTACAGCATGCTGCGGCAATCGCACCCTGTAGAGGCCAAGAAACTGTTGGAAGAAGCACGTGCAGACGTGGCCGCCCGCTGGAAAATGTATGAAACTTGGGCGAGCATGGGCACGAATGGTAAGGGATAATAAGGCTATCCGCAGTTTTAAAACTCAACTCGGCCGCGCATTGGGCTATGCCTGCGCCAGATCCTGGTTGTAAATCGTTGGAGGGATACGCGTGAAGACTGTCTTTGTGGTTGGTGCAGGACCGGCAGGAATGTTTGCCGCCCAGAAAATTGCACAGGGCGGCCATGAAGTTATCATCCTGAACCGCGACATCAAACCCGGCGGCCTGGCTGAGTATGGAATCTATCCCACCAAAGACAAAATGAAGATTGGCCTGCGCAAGCAGTTTGCCAAGGTGTTGAGTCTTCCCAACGTGCATTATTTCGGCCATGTTCCTGTTTCCACCCAGGCGGCGGTTTCCATTGCAGATTTGCAGCAGTTCGGGCCTTCAGCAATTGTCTTTGCCATTGGCGCGCAGGGAACAAAAAAGCTCGGCCTCCCCGGTGAGCAGGTCACCGGAGTTTATGCGGCCAAGGATTTTGTTTATAGCTATAACCTGCTGCCGCCATTTACTTCACGCGATTTCTCCACCGGCAAACGAGTAGCCATCGTCGGCATGGGCAACGTGATGGTGGATATTGCGCGCTGGCTCCTGATCGATGCGCCGGTTAAGACCGCTGAAGAGGTAGTGGTGGTGGCGCGGCGCGGGCCGTTTGAAGCCAAGTTCGACAAGAAAGAATTTGATTACATTGAGGAATTTTTGGACCGCAAAGCCTTTGACGAAGAGTTGCGTCGCATTCAGCCGCAACTGTCCGCTATTGGCCAGGACATCAGTAAGCTGGCCGAAGAAACTTTTCCGGTGCTTTCGACGCCAGCGACAGAGCATCCGGAGGGCAAAGCCCGTTTGCGCTTCCGCTTTTTATGTTCGCCGCAGGCTATCCATGCCGATTCCAGCGGACGCATTGACCGCCTTACTGTTGCTGAGAATACGCTTTTTGAGCGTGACGGCAGCATCGCCTGCAAAGCCACTGACATGTCCGCCGGCCTTGACGTGGATACCATGATTTTCGCCATCGGTGATGTGGCCGATCCCGCTGTGGGCCTGCCTTATAGCCGCGACGGCTACGCCATCAACCCTGACCAGACCGACCCCAAGCGCGCCGCCTACGAATTGTTTGATCCTCAAAGCGGCAAAGTGCTTGAGGGAATGTATGCCGTAGGCTGGGCGCGCAAAGCCAGCGATGGCCTTGTCGGCATAGCGCGGCATGACGCCGAAGTGGGAGCGGTGCATGTGTTGAAATATCTGGAAACCGCGCATGAAAGCAATTTTGGCGTCGCAGAAGTACAGAAATTTCTGGAGAGCAAAGGCCTGCAAGTTGTCACCAAGGCTGATCTTGAAAGTCTGGCCCGCGCTGAAGAAAAACAAGCACAGAAACTCGGCGCTTTGTGGTTCAAGTTTGCCGAGGACAATGCCATGCTCGCGGCTATTCAGTGCGAGAAGGCTAACGCCGTTTCAGTCTAACGCCTTGATTCTTGCCACTGCTCGCAATTAAAGTCTTTGAGCAGATGCCCGTCTGGGATCCAAACCTATATTTAAAGTACGCGGATGAGCGAGCGCGGCCCGCAGCCGATCTCATCGCGCAAATCCATCTTGAAGCTCCTGCGCGCATTGTCGATCTGGGCTGTGGTCCGGGCAATAGCACAGAACAGTTGCGCCAGCGCTGGCCTAATGCGGCTATCACCGGCGTGGATAATTCGCCTGAAATGCTGGCGCAGGCGAAAACCAAACATCCTGATTGGCAATGGATACTGGGGGAGATCGAAACCTGGAACCCGGAACCAGCGGTCGATCTGATTTTTTCCAATGCGGCATTCCATTGGGTCGCGGGGCATGCGACGTTGTTTCGCGGCATGATCAATGGGGTGGCCGCGGGCGGAGCGTTGGCCGTGCAGATGCCGAATAATTTTCAGTCGGCTACGCACACCATCATGCAGGAAGTGGCTGCCAAGGGCGATCCGCGCTGGAGTAAGACGCTGGATATTGCCGCCCGTACATTTAGCGTGCAGCCTGCGGCTTTTTATTACGATGTCCTTCGCAAACACAGCAGCCGCGTGGATATCTGGGAAACCGAATACCAGCACGTGATGGATGGTCCCAAGGCAATCTTTGACTGGATTCGCGGCACCGGCATGCGCCCTTACCTTGACCGCCTGCCCGATCCCGAACAGCGCCAGCTTTTTGAAGAGCTTTGCCTGGAAGGTATCCAGGAAGCCTATCGTCCTAACGATCAGGGGAAAGTATTGTTCCCCTTCCGGCGGATATTTATTGTGGCGTACCGCTAGAAGCAAACCCCCACCACGCAGACACGGAGGAGACCGCCTTGTAGTGTAATCGCGCAAACATATGTTCTTGAGCAGAAAAATTATTTATGGATTTCTGTTTTGGTCGTGCTCTGTTTTCCGGCTCTGCACCCTTCCGGATGAGAAACTTGCGGGCAAGAACAACATACCTTAATTTGCCTCGAAAAAAGATTTGTGACCATTTGTTTTCTCCTTCGTCTAACACGCCAGAGAGAGCGAACCAGGTGTAGTGTATGAGCACATTAGAAGGCGCTGTAACCAGCGGCAGAATACCGATCAAGGAAAGCGGACGGACAGTGTTTGTTCCGCTGGATGAAGTCGAATACTTTGAGGCATCGGGCAACTATGTGCGTGTGCATGCGGGTGAGGCACACTATCGCGTGCGCGAAAAATTAAGCACCATGGAAACACGTTTGCCGGAGCGCGACTTTGTCCGCATACATCGCTCAGTCATCGTGAACCGCAACCGCATTCA
>DASXJO010000347.1:0-4517 GCA_036497385.1 Candidatus Angelobacter sp.
TCTCCACAATTCACGGATTTCGGGCATGTTTTTCCCGCTGGCCCTGGCCACATAAAATGAGTTCCGCGGTTTTTCCAAAGCGTCGCGAAACCCCCGGCAACAGGGCGTTGCCGATCATTACCTATTTTGATTCTGACGCGCTTGCCGCAAAGTATTTTGTAGGCGTGCAGCGCTTTCGCCGCATGCTGTTCCATCAGCTTTCAGCCGACCATGCTGAAGCTGAAAAGATCGTCCTGGTTTCCAATGAGGACCTGGTGGAGCAGCATTACAACCAGCTCCGCGTTCCTAATACGCGCGTTCTGGCGATTACCAACTCACGCTTCCGCGATCCACGCAATGACGGCGTTGTTTACGCCTATCTTCCTCAGGGCATTCCTGAAGCGTTGCTGGAGCGCATGGCCGATAACGCACTCGACCACATCCATCTTGTTTACACACGTCATGAAGTGAACCAGAAGCTCGCGGGCGCCAGCAGGGAAATCCATGAGTTGAATCAGATTGGGATGGCGCTTTCAGCCGAGCACGATCCGGCCAAGCTTCTGGAATTGATTCTTACCAAATCGCGCGAATTCACCAGCAGTGATGCCGGCTCCGTTTATCTGGTGGAAAGCACCGGCGAAGGAGGCAACGGCCAATCACTGCTATATCCGCCAGGGCAGCCAGGAGCGCCCGTGCCGCCGCAGGCTCCGCAGGAGCAATTGCGCTTTAAGCTGGCGCAGAATGACACCGTCGCAGTGCCGTTCCGTGAAGCCCTTATCAGCATCAATGAAAAGTCGATTGCCGGCTATGTGGCGCTAACGGGTGAAATCGTCAATATTGAAGACGCCTATCATCTCGCGCCGGACGTTCCGTATTCCATCAACCGCAAGTTCGACGAAGATTCTGGCTATCGCACCAAGTCGATCCTGGCTGTGCCCATCCGCAATCAGAAAGAAAAAATCATCGCTGTGCTTCAGCTCATCAATGCCAAGCGGGACTTCTCCGCGCGGCTCGACTCGTATGATGCCGTGGAGCGCCAGGTCCTGGCCTACACGCCGCGGCAGCAGGAAATTGTGCAATCGCTTGCCGGGCAGGCAGCCGTGGCGCTGGAAAACAGCCAGTTATATGACTCCATCCAGCGCTTGTTTGAGGGCTTTGTCCGCGCCGCTGTGACGGCCATTGAAACGCGCGACCCCGCAACTTCCGGTCACTCTTTCCGTGTGGCCAACCTGACCGTGGCGCTGGCGGAAGCTGTGGACCGCGCGGATAGCGGTCCTTATTCCGCGGTCCGCTTCAGTCGCGACCAGATGCGCGAGCTGCGCTATGCCAGCCTGCTGCACGACTTCGGCAAGGTAGGCGTCCGTGAAGAAGTACTCATCAAGGCGAAAAAACTTTATCCCGCGCAGCTTGAGGTGATCCAGCAGCGGTTTGGTCTCGTCCGTCGCACGCTGGAAAATGAAAATCTCAAAGCTCGCATGGATTTTCTTGCAAAGCACGGCAATGAAAAGTTCCTGGCGGCGCAAAAAGATTTTGAGGCGCGTTTGGCCGAGCGGCTACGTGAACTGAATGAGTACGAAGAAGCCATTATCTGGGCCAACGAGCCGACCGTGCTGCCTGAAGGCAATTTCGATAGGCTGCTGGACATCGCCAATCTTCATTACCAAGACATGCAAGGAAAAAAACGTCCGCTTCTGACTATGGACGAAGTCCAGATGCTTTCCATTCGCAAAGGCTCGCTCGATGAAGAAGAGCGCCTTCAGATTGAATCGCATGTGGTCCATACCGTCAGCTTTCTGCAGCAGATCCCATGGACCAGCGAGCTGCGCAATGTCCCGGAGATCGCCCGCGGCCATCATGAAAAGCTGAACGGCACCGGCTATCCTTACAAACTCTCTGCTCCGGAAATTCCCGTGCAGACCCGCATGATGACAATCTCAGATATCTTCGACGCGCTTGCCGCCGCTGACCGTCCTTATAAGAAAGCCGTATCGGTGGAGCGCGCTCTGGAAATCCTGGATCTTTCCGTTCACGATGGTGAACTGGATCCCGGCCTGTTTGAAATCTTTGTGTCAGCCAAAATCTTTGATCGCTGGAAAGTTGAGCCTCGCGCCTACTGAGTTTTTGCTCACTCGCCGCGGCAAAATTGAAGTAAACTCACCCTACCCATGAAAGAGTTTTACATTTCTGATTGCGTTCGTTTTGAGAACCAGGTGGTCACCACCTCGTTTCTTGTGGTTTCCAAGCAGGCTAAACCGAAGAAGAGCGGCGAGCTTTATCTGGCGTTGACGCTGGCGGACCGCAGCGGCCATCTTGACGCCAAGATGTGGGACAACGTTGCTGACCATATCAACTGCTTTGAGCAGGATGATTTTGTAAAGGTTCGCGGCTTGCTCAACAAATTCAACGGGCGTTTCCAGCTAACCGTCCACAAAGTCCGTTCCATGCAGGAGTCAGAAGTTGATTATTCTGACTACCTGCCCCGCACCACCAAAGATATCGGCGAGTTGTGGCAGACCGTAAAGGGTTTTGTGGATGGCTTTCGCGACCCGCATTTGCAGGCGCTGGTGCGCGCTTTCATGGCCGACCCTGAAATTGAACACGCTTATAAGAATGCTCCGGCAGCCAAAACGCTGCACCATGCTTTCATTGGCGGGCTGCTCGATCACGTGGTCTCATTGTTCAAGCTCTGCGACCTGGCCTGCCGGAATTATCCGGAAACGATCAACCGCGACCTGCTTCTGACGGGCGCATTCCTGCACGACATCGGCAAGATCCATGAGCTGACTTTTGCGCGTTCATTTACTTACACCACGCGCGGGCAGCTTCTGGGGCACATGATTATCGAACTGGAAATGCTGCAGCAAAAGATTGCCCAAGTGCCGGGATTTCCGCAGGAATATAAAACTTTGATCGAGCACCTGATCATCAGCCATCATGGCAAATATGAATTCGGCAGCCCCAAGATGCCGATGTTTCCTGAGGCGTTGATGCTGCACTATCTGGACGATCTGGATTCAAAAATGGAGAGCATGCGCGCGCATTTTCAGCGCGAACCAGGAGCTGAATGGACGACCTACAACGCCAGCTTGGCTCGTCCGCTGCTCAACTCAAAGAATTTCCTGGAGAAAATGCAAGCTGGCAACGGCGGTGCTCCAGTAGTTCAGCCCGATGCGGTTCAACCCGACGCGGTGCAGCCTGAGGCCGTTCGTCCGGACAATGTACTAGAGAGCTCAAAAGCTGCAGCGGCAAAGGAAAACTAGTCTCCATAAGCGGCTATAATTCAGAGACACGCAAGTTTTGATCAAGGGGGTACTTTGAAATCTACGCGCATATTGTATGTTGTGGCGCTATTCGCGCTCTGGTTTGTAATCGGCTGTGCCAGCAAGCCGTCCACTCCGGCATCCTCAACCGATAATCCCAACGCATCTGGGGACAACGCTGCGGGCGGAGCTGCCGCGGGAAGCAAATCGGCCGGAGGCAAGACTTCCGCCAGCAAGCCAGCACCACAAACCGTCACCATTCCTGCCGGTACGGTGATCACAGTGCGGTTGGGTGAGACGCTCAGTTCCAAGGACAGCAGCGCCGGGCAAAGCTTCTCCGCGACCGTCGCGGAACCGGTAGATGTGGACGGAAAGACTGTGATTGAAAAAGGCGCGTCCGCGCGCGGTACCGTGGTGGACGCTAAAAGCATGGGCCACTTCAAAGGCGGAGCGCTGCTGGAAGTTCGGCTCAGCTCTGTAAGCATCAACGGCAGAGAAACTTCCGTCAATACCGGCATGGTAGCCCGATCCGTTTCCGGCAAAGGCAAGCGCTCGGCAGGGTTCATCGGCGGCGGCGCTGGAGCAGGCGCGCTGATTGGCGCGTTGGCTGGCGGCGGTAAAGGCGCGGCCATCGGCGCATTGGCCGGCGGCGGTGCTGGAACAGCCGGAGCGGCTTTCACTGGGAACAAAGATATTGTTTTACCGGCGGAACAGCCTTTGACTTTCAAGCTCAAGCAAGCTATTGAGGTACGTGAGTAGCTTGTTTGCGACCAAAAGATAAAGGGGATGCCGCGCGGCGTCCCCTTTTATTGTTGCTCTGTTCGCGAATTGTCTTCTCATTGGCTGAGCGATATCGATTTCACCTCCGCTATTTGTGCCAATTGCCTCAACTTTGCCGGCTCAATCGTGCCGGTTAGTTTTTGAGAACCAGACCCGCTGACGATTTTCAATCCCGCGCTCGTCAACCTCTGCTCTAGACCTGGTTTGAGTTCTGTCACGTCCACTGTCACTTTCAGCGGCGAAGAAGTCGCGTTACAGGTGCTGGCTGCTGCGCTGACGCCTCGTCGAACCGAGCAACGATAAATTGCCAGCACTTCAGGGCTCATTTTCGCTTCGGTGCGTTTGACAGCGGCATCCCTCCTCGGTTTTTTTGCTTTCTCGATGCTTGCCATTGAAGTTTCAACAAGCGGCGCATTGGCTGTGACCTCGACGGTCTCATTGACAGCATAGCCGGAAGCGGATTGCACCGGGCTTGCGGCTGGCTGCACAATCCTGTAA
>DASXJO010000348.1:0-4042 GCA_036497385.1 Candidatus Angelobacter sp.
CGGCACAATCGGCGATTCAATCCAGAGAGCAGCCGCTGGCGTGAGCGCGACGACCGCCAGGCATACCGCTCAGGATATGAACGCGGTTTCCAGCAAACCGGCAGCTACAACAATGGCGGCTGGGGGCGGGACCGCGACGGAGATCGGGACAGGGATGGAGACCGTGATCGCGGAGTCTATGGCCGCGGCAACGGAGGCTACGGCGGATACGGAACGAATGCGGCGCAGCAGTATGGTTATCAGGATGGAATTAACGATGGCGCGCGCGACCGGCGCAGCGGCCACAGCAATCGTCCGACGCAGGACAGCAACTACAAACACGCCGACCGTGGCTATAGCTCAAGCTACGGCAACAAAGATTACTACAAACAAGCCTACCGCCAGGCGTATGAAAGCGGATATCGCGAGGGCTACATCAGTGGCGGCACCTGGCGCCGGTACTAACTCAACGGTAAATGAACAAAAGCCATGCGGCGAATCGCATGGCTTTTATTTTTTTTGGATGAAAGACGCGCAACGAGGCTGACGTCTGCTGTTCTTACCAAACGGTGCAGCGATCGGCTTCCGGACGGACCATTGCGGAGCCATCTTTGCAGCTGAAAGCCTGCTTGAATTCCGGCAGGTTGGAGAGTGGCCCAATCACGCGATACTTGCCGATGGGGTGAGGGTCGCCCTGGACCATGGTGCGCTGCGTTTCCGGACGAATCTCATCACCACGCCACTGTCCCCAGGCAATAAAGAATTGCTGCTCTGGCGTATAACCGTCAATGGTTGGTTGCGGGTGTTCCTTTTCAGCTTTTTTGAAAGCCAGAAAAGCGATCTTGGCGCCGGCGAGATCGCCGATGCTTTCACCTAGAACCAGCTTGCCATTGTGGTGAATGCCCGGCTCAACAAAATAACTGTCGAACTGGCGCACAACGCAGGAAGTTCGATCTTGAAACCGCTTCATGTCTTCAGGCGTCCACCAATTGTTGAGGCGGCCTTCGGCATCAAATTGAGCGCCCTGGTCGTCAAAGCCGTGGCTGATTTCATGCCCAATCACCACACCGATGCCGCCATAGTTGATGGCGTCTGCATTTTCCACGCTGAAAGAGGGCTGCTGCAGGATTCCAGCAGGGAAGACGATTTCATTCAGCAAAGGATTGTAGTAAGCATTGGATGTTGGCGGCGTCATGCCCCAGCGGCCGCGGTCCGTGGGCTTGCCGATCTGCGAACGATCATCATCCACGTTCCACCTTACGGCAGCAATGGTGTTGTTCCAGTAGGAATCGCGCACCATCTTGATGCTGCTGTAATCCTTCCACTTGTCCGGATATCCGATCTTGGGATTGAATGTAGAGAGCTTTTCCAGCGCCTTCTTTTTTGTTTCCGGACTCATCCACTCCAGGCCTTCGATGGTGTCATGCATGGCAGCCAGAATGTTTTTCACCATTTCCTGCGCGCGCGCCTTGGCCTCTGGCGGGAAATATTTCTCGACGTACTTTTTGCCCAGCGCTTCGCCTAGCAACTGATCAGTGCTTTCTGCACAGCGTTTCCAGCGCGGCTTTAACTCCGTGGCGCCGTTGAGATATTTTCCGTAAAAGGCAAAGTTCTCATTCACAAACGGATCAGAAAGCTGGTCAGCGGCGGAGTGAAGGAACTGCCATTTGAGATACGTTTTCCAGTCAGCCATTGGCGTTTCACGGACCTGACGATCAACTTCCTGCAGGAACTTTGGCTCGGCGACGTTAAGATTCGCGCGAGAAAGCTTCGCGGCCGTGAAGTATCCATCCCAGTCTACGGCCGGCGCGAGCTTCTTGAGATCAGCATAAGAGGTTTTATGGTCAGTGGCTTGCGGATCGCGCAGCGCGACGTTATCCAAAGATGCCTCAGCCAGCTTCTTTTCCATCTGGAAGACGGTCTGCGCGGCGGCTTTCGCTTTTGCGTCATCGTAGCCGGCGAGCTTGAACATGGCCGCAACGTGGAGCAGATATTTTTCGCGCGCATCCTGGAAACGCGGTTCAGTTTTCAGGTAATAATCGCGGTCGGGCAATCCCAGGCCTGAGGCAGAAATGTTTACGATGGTCTGCGTGGGATTGTGATTATCCGGGCTGGAGAAGAGCGCAAACGGCACAAACGCTCCAATGTCATTCAGCTGGCGGATCATGCTTTGCAGATCAGCCGGAGTCTTCATGGCGTCAATCTTTTCCAGCATGGGCTTGGCAGGCGTGATGCCCAGTTTATTTACGGCGGCTTCATTCATGCAGGAGCCGTAATAATCGCTGATGAGTTCTTCCACGCTGCCGCGGGGCCAGTCGGTTTTGCGTGAGACGTCGTCCAGAATGCCCTTGAGCTGTTCCTTGGCGTCCTCGCCGGCTTTCCAGCGACGACTCCAGTGGACCATAGACGGAGGAATAGGATTTTCAGCGCGCCACTTGCCGTTGGCAAACTGGAAAAAATCATTGCAGGGGTCGGCTTTGGTATCGATGTCGCCCACCTGAACGCCTTTTTGCGGCGTCCCTTGAGCGAGAGCAGTGGCGCCGAAGATCGCGCAGACGGCCACGAGGAGAAGAAAGGGTCTGAAGAAATGCATTTTCACCTTTTTAAACGAAGATATTTTCAATCAGCGGGCGCGAGCTTCAGCGGCGCTCAACAAGCTTAAGGCAAAACCCTGCAGAAGTGCCAACCATGGCCCGAGTATCTACGTTGAAACTCTCAGGCCTAAGAATGCGTTTCGGAATGGGCCGGTGCCCCCAACATGCTAATCCTTATTTCCCGGCGCTGCGGAAATCGTATTCAATACTCACATTGCCCCAGCGTTCATCATGCTTACTTACCAGCCTGGGACTGCAATGTGGGCAAGTGATGCTCAGCGCCACGGGTGATCTCCAACGCAGCGAGAGGCCTGTACCAGCGGCATCCTGTTCCAGCACAAAAACTTCACCTTCGGTAGCCGAGCCGGAGAAAAATCCTGAACTTAGGTCTTTGCTTGCAGGGCGAAGATTCACGTGAGTAAAAAATGGCGCTTCATCGCCGCAACGCCGCTCCATCACGGTGGCAGTCCACTGCGCGGACTGATCAGTTGACTCCGCCACAACGCGATCAGAACAGCGCGGACGCGTGTGCAGATACACAACCGTGAGCACGGCGAACATCACCAACAACATGCCGCCATAGACAAATGAGCCGTAAACCATTTTGCGGGCGAATGGGTCCATCGGCTATTGCCCCGCCACGGGGTCAATGCGCGACCTGATTTCACGCCACAGCTCTGGGCGTCCATCGCCGGTCTTGGAGGAATAAGGAAGCAGAGTGTCAATACCGTGATCGCGGGCGAGCGCTGCCAGCGCGCCGCGTAATTTGTTGCCGGAAATTTTGTCGGCCTTAGTGGCGACGACCAGAAAATCGCGTCCGGCGCTACGCAGAAAGTCGATCAGATGCCGGTCAGGCGGCTGCGCAGGAATATTGGAGTCAATCAAGACGATAGACAGCGCCAGCGTTTCACGCTCCTGTAGGTATGGCTCAATGAACTTGGGCCATTCGGCAGAGATTTCCTTTGAAATTTTGGCATAGCCATACCCAGGCAGATCGACCAACAGGCTTTCCGGATGCGGTTGGTTGGGCTTGGCGTACAGGCCAAAAAAGTTGATGGTGCGAGTGCGGCCAGGAGTGGAGCTGACGTGCGCCATTTTCTGGCCCAGCAGGGAATTGATCAGGCTGGATTTGCCGACGTTGGATCGGCCAAGGAAAGCGAACTCCGGCGGACCTTCAGGGGGAAAGAATTTTGGGTCGGCAGCGGAGGTTAGGAATTTGGCGATGACAGGTTTCATTATTTCTTGTCGCTGCGCTCTAAACCGCTGAATATTTCTGCGCGTCCTTACGCTATTCAACTCCTGTGACAGGCGGTTCGGCGCGCGAGCCAGCCTCACCGCATCTCTAAAGACCATATCACGTTGCTCTTGATCGTCAGTGGAACTGAATGAAAAACGGGCCCGCGTTGCCACGGGCCCAAGGGGTATTGCTTTTGGTTTAGTGCTTTAATCCATAAACATCCAACTCGCCT
>DASXJO010000349.1:0-5950 GCA_036497385.1 Candidatus Angelobacter sp.
CCTTCAGGCCCGCATCAAGAAGATTCGAGGGATCTCCATATCGAGACTCTCAAGGAGCTAGGTGAGCAAAGAAGACGCGATTGAGGTGATGGCGACGGTGCTTGAGCCGCTGCCGAATGCCATGTTCCGGGTGGAACTGGAAAACAAGCATCAGGTGCTGGCACACGTTTCCGGCAGAATGCGCAAGAACTTTATACGCATCCTTCCCGGCGACAAGGTCGCGGTGGAACTCTCACCTTACGATCTCACTCGCGGACGCATTGTGTATCGGTACAAGTAGTCAAGCAGCAGGATTTGGTAATTGAGTAATTTGGTAAATGGGTAATTGAAGAGCGATTGAATTCTCAATTATCAAATTACGAATTTACCCAATTACCAAATTGAAGAAGAACTCAGGCCGGGAAAGACCTCCGGCAGTTCGAATCTCAGAGAGAGCAGAGACATGAAGGTCAGAGCATCAGTAAAGAAAATTTGCGACAAGTGCAAGATCGTGCACCGTAAGGGCGTGGTGCGTGTGATCTGCGAGAACTCGAAACATAAACAGAGACAAGGTTAGTTATCGGGATCGGGATGAAGGCCCCCTGCGGCTGTAAACCGATCGACACTTGAATTAAAGGGACGGGTGAAGCGCGAAGAGAGTGCTGTCCCGCGCGAACGGAGCGCGAGGGCGGAGCAGCGAAGCGCGGTGGAGCCCTCAGGAGAAAAGTCTTATGGCACGCATTTCAGGCGTTGATCTTCCGCGCAACAAGCATGTGAACATCGCGCTTACGTATATCTATGGCATCGGCAACTCGCGTTCCACGCGGCTTCTGGAAACCGCGAAGGTCGAGCCCATGAAGAAGGTCCAGGACCTGAACGAGGACGAAGTCAACCGCATCCGCCAGGCCATTGAGGCTGAAGGCGACGTGGAAGGTGATCTGCGCAAAGACATTTCCATGCACATCAAGCGGCTGATTGAAATCGGTTCGTATCGCGGCTATCGTCATCGCCGCAACCTGCCGGTGCGCGGACAGCGCACACACACCAATGCGCGCACCCGCAAAGGCCCGCGCAAAGGCACGGTCGCCAACAAGAAGAAGACTGCGGCAAAGACATAGCAATTAGCAGTCAGCACTCAGCATTCAGTCAAAGAGACAGTGCTGGCTAAAGGCTAAGAGTTGAGATCGAAGAATAAGAGCGAGAGGCTAGTAGCCAGAAGCTATTAGCTGGCCAGCGAAGCAGTCACCCAGACGGTGAGGCGAAGGACAAAGAGAATGGCAAAAGCAACAGCGGCACCGGGCACCGGCGCTACCGGAACAAAAGGCAAGAAAAAGGTTTTCAAGAAGAAAGAACGCAAGAACGTTCCGCACGGCGTGGCGTTCATACAAGCGTCTTTCAACAACACCATTGTGACCATCACGGACAGTGAAGGTAAGACTCTGGCGTGGAAGAGCTCCGGCTCACTGGGTTTCCGCGGATCGCGCAAAGGTACGCCGTTTGCCGCGCAGCAGGCGGCCAGCAACGCCGCCAGCCAGGCTCGCGATCATGGCATGCGCTCAGTTGAAGTCCGGGTGAATGGCCCGGGATCGGGACGTGAATCGGCGATTCGCGCACTGGCTGCCGCCGGTCTGGACGTAAAGACGATTAAAGACGTCACTCCAATTCCGCACAATGGATGCCGGCCACCGAAGAGAAGGCGCGTCTGAGATCTGGTGATCGCCGTGATCCGGTGATCGGGTGATTTGCTTTAGTTTTCGACCACCCGATGGACCGATCACCCGATGAACCAATTGTTAATTCGGATCGGGAAGAAAGGGTAGCCACCCCGTAAACCGATCGACAACCGAAAGCAGGAGAAAAGAAATGGCACGTTATAAAGGTGCAGTATGCCGCCTTTGCCGTCGCGAAGGCATGAAATTATTCTTGAAAGGGGCCAAGTGTTTTACTGACAAGTGCCCCGTGGAAAAGCGCAACTTCGCTCCCGGCCAGCATGGCAAGGACCGCAAGGCCAAAGTAGTCGGCTATGGCTTGCAGCTGCGGGAAAAGCAGAAGACCAAGCGCATGTATTTCACCCTGGAAAACCAGTTCCGCAACTACTTTGAAAAAGCTGCGCGCAAACCGGGCGTGACCGGCGAGCTGCTCCTGCAACAGCTGGAGCGCCGGCTGGACAACGTGGTTTACCGGCTGGGATTTGCCACATCTCGCCGCCAGTCGCGGCAGATTGTGCGCCACGGCCACATTGACGTGAATGGACGCCGCGTGAACATTCCATCATTCCAGGTGAGCGCCGGGGACGAGATCCAGGTGCGCGATAAGGCCAAGAAATTCACGGTGATTGAAGGTGCGCGCGATTATTCGAGCCACCAGCCCGTGGTCGGATGGCTGGAAGTGGACCGCGACAACCTGAAGGGCCGCGTTTTGTCTCTGCCGAAGCGTGAAGACATTAATGCGCCGGTCAACGAGCAGTTGATCGTGGAACTGTATTCGAAATAGAGCTACTGGCGTTAGCTTTAGCTGCTAGCCGGAAAAGGCCGCAAGGCCGGTTTCGGCATGATGAATCAGGGAAGGGAGTTAGAGCATCAAATAGGCTCCGACTTGATTCATCCATTTAAAAATTAGATAAGCCAGGAGCTAATGGCCCACAGCCGCTAGCTCCGCAATTGCCCGCACCAGAACAGCCTTGTGGCCTCCCAGCCGCATGCGCCAAACGGAGCGGAGTTGAAAGGACAAAAAAAGCACATGGTTCTATGGAGAGGTTTCCAAAAACCCAAGCGTCTTGCCACCGATACCGAGACGCTCACCGACAAATACGGCCGCTTTTACGCTCAGCCTTTTGAGCGTGGGTTCGGCACCACCATTGGCAACGCCCTGCGGCGCGTGCTGCTGTCTTCTATTGAAGGCGCGGCTGTGACCGCCGTAAAGATTGAAGGCGTGCTGCATGAATTCCAGTCGATCCCCGGCGTGGTGGAAGACGCAACTGACATCATCCTTAACCTGAAGCAGGTCCCGTTCAAGCTCAACGGCGACGGTCCGAAAGCCATTTACCTGAAAGCCGAGCAGCCGGGCGTGGTGACCAGCGCCATGATTGAAGCTGATGGCGACGTGGAAATCCTGGACAAGAATGTTTACATCGCCACGGTTTCTGAAGGCGGCAAGCTGGACATGGAAATGCGCCTGAAGCGCGGCCGCGGCTATGTGGCTGCCGACAAGAACTTTGACGAAGACCTGGGTCTTGGTTTTATCCCCATCGATTCAGTCCATTCTCCCGTGCGCAAATGCAATTACACGGTGGAAGCGGCCCGCCTGGGACAGATTACCGATTACGATAAGCTCGATATCGAAATCTGGACCAATGGCTCTATCGCCCCGGCTGACGCACTTGGCCTGGCGGCGAAGCTGCTGAAAGACCACATGACCATCTTCATCAACTTTGAAGAAGAGTTGGAGACGGAATCGCGTGGCGAAGATAAGCCGCTGATCAAGAATGAGAACCTGAACCGATCTGTGGAAGAGCTGGAGCTTTCCGTACGCAGCTACAACTGCCTGAAGAACGCGAATATCCAGTCGATTGGCGAACTGGTGCAGAAGACGGAAGCGGAGATGCTCAAGACGAAGAACTTCGGCCGCAAGTCGCTCAATGAAATCAAGGAAATTCTTGCTACCATGGGGCTCTCTCTGGGCATGAAGATCGATGATCAGGGCAACGCCGTTCCCGGACCCACCAGCCAGATGCCATCCGCAGTGCCTATGGGTGGCGGCGGTGGCCTGGATGAAGGCGGCGACGGGCAGGAGTTCTAAGATCGGGACATCGGGTGATCGGGTGATCGGACAGCTTGAAAGTTCCTTTCCTGATTTCCCCGGAGCCAAGATTAGGCCAAAGGCTAAGAGCCAATGGCTTTTCGACCAGGAGCTAGCAGCTAGAAGCCAGCGGCTGGTCGAGCAACAGAAATTATTCTGAAGGACATAAAGTCATGCGTCACCAGAGACACACGAAGAAACTCGGACGTAACACCAGCCATCGGCGCGCGTTGCTGCGCAACCTGGTGACCTCGCTCATCATGGAAGAGCGGCTTGAAACCACGCCCGCCAAGGCCAAAGCCATGCGTCCGCACGTGGAAAAACTGATCACCCTGGGCAAGCGTGGAGACCTTTCCGCGCGACGCCTGGCCGGCAGCTACCTGATGACCCGTGAATCAGTCAGCCGCCTGTTTGAAACTGTTGCGCCGCGTTTCGGCGACCGCAGCGGCGGTTACCTGCGCATCATCCACAAAGGCTGGCGGCAGGGCGATGGCGCTGCAACCTGCTACATCGAGTTGCTGGGCAGTGAGAAGGTGATTGAGGCCAAGCGCGCCAAGCGGGCGGAGATCCGCACCAAGCGCCAGGAAGAAGTCCGCAAGCAGATGGAAGAAGAGCAGGCAGCCGCGGCCGCGGAACAGGGCGGCGACGAAGAGAAGAAGTAGCCTGTTCCAACCTCAGCTAGTTTTCAGAAGCGCTCTTTTGGGCGCTTTCTTTTTTGGGCGAAACGTCTTCCTGATCGCATGCCGGGACCCGGGCTGGATAGTAAAAGTTCGTCTTCCGGTGGGTGTATGCAGCATCGCCGCGGAACTGTACCTTCCATTTGTGCGTCCTGCTCACGCCGGAAGGCACGTTAACGTCAAGAAGGTATCCGGCCCAGGCAAAGCGGATAAGCGAAGGGACATAAACACTCAGCAGGCCGCCAGTTTCCTCCGTCATGCGTTGCAGCAGCATTTTTTCCAGCCCGTGGTTGTCCCACATAAAGTCGCGCTCCACGCGGCTGCCTTGCGTGCGGCGCATCATGAACAGGCGCGTTTCATTGGCGATAAATTCTTTCTCCACGCTTTCCGGCGAACGGTGGCTGGCGTCATCATACGGATCGCCGACAAGCAAGATGGTATCGCCGGGCTGGTGCGGCCCAAAGAGGGCCAACGCTTCATGCAGAGCGTCCCACAGCGCAACGCGTTTGCCCAGCGGAGGAGCGCCTTCAACAACTTCATTGATGGCGGCGGTTCGCATCTCCGGTTCGGCGGAGAAGCCTTTGGTGAAGGTGGCTTTTTCGGCAAACACTCCGAAGGCTACGGGCTTGCCTGCCGGCGCCTGCCGCGCCTGCTTGGTCACGGTGTTGACCAGATCGGCAAGTTTTTCATTCCTGGCTGAGCCCTCGGTTTGCAGAAGAATCAAGAGGCGATTGTCAAAATCACGGCTGGCATTTTCCACGGGTAGCTTTTTGCCGTTGATTTTTACTTCCAGGTCCTGTGTTTTGAGCGTCTCAATCTCGTCTTTGGTGGGTTGATCATAAAACGAGGCTAGCACAGTGACCTTGCATTCCTGCGCCAGGCCGCCGGTGGAAAGTAGAAGCGCAAAAAATCCTATGACAAGGCGCTGCATGGGGACACCTCACAGCACACTAAAATACTCCAGAATGAGAAGCGCTGCTGGAAAAAAGTTAGTTGTCAGAAATACGAGTTGACAAGCGGCTGCACGGAGCAACTAGTAATTGGTAAAGCAAAATAGCCAATTCCCGTTCACCACGAATGTTCAGCGAGTGGAAGATCTTAGTCGTGATGCATTTTAGTTCCGATGCTGCAGCGGAGCCGTTCCCTCACCGGTCGCCTTCGGCAAGCCTCAGGCTCGGGATTCGGGATGGCATGTCGTGGTTTGGGCTGCTGCTATTCAGGAACGAGTTCAAAGAGTGAGAAATTGTTTTTTGATTTGCTTAGCCGCGAATGAAATTTGTTGGCCCTAATAAATGCAAAGAACGCGAATTCAGGAAAATAACTTTTAGGCCCATTTCACTTGGCAAAGCCTACGCAGAACAAGTTTCATTCTTGAGATTCGTGTTTATTCGCGAAATTCGCGGCCCGGATTCCTGCCATTTGTCCGGGAACATCTCGCACGGTTGAAGTGTCAATTACTCCAGCGCGCAGAACTCAAGAGGGATCGCTAACGCGGC
>DASXJO010000350.1:0-8192 GCA_036497385.1 Candidatus Angelobacter sp.
TGCGCGTGCAGGAAGAAATGCCATATGAAGAAATTGCGCAAGCGCTGAAGCTGCCCGTGACTACCGTGAAGGTGAAGGTCCATCGCGCGCGATTGAAGCTGATGCATGCCAGAGAAAATTTTCAGGAGGTGCGCCCATGAACCTAGAGCGCGAAGTCATTATAGATCTGTTGCCCGCCTATTTTTCCGGCGAAGCCAGTGCGGCTACACGCACACTGGTGGAAGATTTTTTTCGCGAGAACCCGGATTTTGAAAAGTCGGCGCGCTCCGCTGCCGGCCCGCTGGAGAGCCTGAAGGCTGCTCCGTCCAGGCTCGGGGCTGGACTTGATCCGGAAAAAGAAAAGCTGGCCCTGGAGCGCGCACGCCTGGTGACGGAAACCCGCAGCTCATTCTTCTGGCTGGCCGTGCTCAGCACGCTGATGCTGTTTCTCTTCCGTATTCAAAATGGTAAGCTCATCTGGATCGTCTGGGGTGGTTCGGGTTCCGGTGTCGGCGGCCGCGGGGCATTATTCATCGCAATGGCGGTATTCTTCTGGCTCTTCTATTTTTATGCCCGCAGCCGTACTACTCCACTGCCTGCGCATACAAAGTTCTTATGGATGGCAACTTTTTACAGCCTACTGTCCGGCATCTTCAAAATTGAAAACCATAGGATCGTCTGGGTCCTATTTCAGGGTGATCCAAGCGCGGGGATTTTTATCCTCGCGTTTGCAGCCGCCCTTTGGGGCATCTACTTTATCCAGCGCTGGCAGTTCAAGCGAACGAACCGGTGAATCTGCGCTATGGATTGTTGGTGATCTCGCCGATATTTGCCACGGTGTCACCCTTTTTCATCGACGGCACGCCGCAGATGTAAAGCACCACTCCGGCAGCAGGCGCGTGGGCTTCATAAATCGTCTTGCCAAAATAATCGGTGACATAGCCAATCTTCATTCCCGCCTCAACGTACGTTCCGCGCTGCACCAGAGGATAAAAAATCCCCGGCTCGTCGCTGGCCACAGTATCAACTTTGCCAATCCACACTGGATGCTCAACCATCGCCGGCGCTCCCGGTAGCATTTTTAGATAGCGCATGAGACTCAAAGTCCCGTTGGCCAGCAGCGCCACGTCATCGGTCTGGACGGTCCCGGAGTATCCAGCTTCCACGGCGATGGCGGGCTTGCCGCGCGTGTTGGCCGTGTTATCCAGATAGCGCGATGCGGCGGGATCCTTGGGACGGTCACTCCAGACAATGACGTGATCCAACCCGAAGGCGAGCACCATGTCTCGCGTGATGGCGTCATGCTTGGCGTCGCCTGACTTTGGCCAGTAAGCGTAAGGACGCAGATTTTCGTCGATATCGCCGCCGTGGTAATCGACAAGATAATCGCAGCGCTCCACGACCTGCTTGGTTATGGTGTAGGAAACGCGCTCGGTCTGCGTGCCATCCTGCTTGCCGGGATAGAAACGGTTCATGCTCTTGCCGTCCACGGGATTCACGTGCGGGACTTTCTGCTCGAACGAAGCGATGTTGACCAGCGGCAGAATGATGACCGTGCCGGAAATCTGCGCGGGATCAAGCATCTGAATAACTTTTTCCAGAGCAATGATGGACGCATACTCCGTGCCGTGCGCGCCGGAAACCAGGGCCAGCACCGGACCGGGTTTGTTCCCGCGGATAACCACAACGGGAATCGAAATGGCGGCGTCAACTCCTGCGGGAATTTCCAGAGTGCCGGTAGCTTTTTGTCCGGCAGAAGCCATGGCCGTGCCGACAGTAAAGCTATTTTGCGCGAATAAGGTAGCGGAGCAGAAAGCGACGAGAGATAACAACCAGACGGTGCGAGTGAGTTTCATGGCGGAAGCAGTATAAGCCAGCCGTGACTGAGCGCGCTGGAGAATCGTGCATACGCTTTCTGTTCATGAGCGTGTGCTCTTTATGAGCAGCGGAACAGGTCGCTCACCTTTGCACCACAGCTGACGACTGCGGCAAACCGCTGGGGAGGGCGATCTCGAAAACAAAGAAGGAAAATAGAGCGGCTTAACAAATTCTTTCCAGGCGCACTGGAATCCCCGGTTTGGGCTGCAGCGTCACCGATGGATCCGGGCGCACTTTCTCTGGATCAATCGCCAGGGTGATGCGGAAGCGCTGCAGGATCAGTGTCAGCGCGGTCAAAAGTTCCGTCATGGCAAAGTTTAAGCCGATACATGTGCGTGGCCCCGCGCCGAAAGGCAAGTAGGCGTAGCGTGGGCGTGCCGCGGAGTTTTCTGGCGCGAAGCGTTCCGGCCGAAAGACATCCGGGTCCTGCCACCATTTGGGGTGGCGCTGCGTGATGTAAGGAAAGATCAGGATCTCCGATCCGGCGCTGATCCGGTAGCCACCGATCTCATCTTCATTTACGGCAGTGCGCGCCAGCGTCCACACCGGAGGATAGAGGCGCATGCTTTCTTCCAGCACCATGCGCGAATAGCGCAGCTTCATCAGGTCTTCATAAGCCGGAGTGCGTCCGTTGAGGAATACCGCTTCGGCGGTCATGCGCTCCACTACATCCGGACGCGTACCGATCAGATAACAAGTCCAGGCAAGGGCCAGCGTAGTGGTCTCATGTCCTGCTGTGAGCAGTGTGATGACTTCGTCGCGCAGCTGCTTGTCAGACATTGGCGCGCCGCTTTCGTCGCGGGCTTCCATCAGCATGGTAAGCAGATCAGAGATTTGCTGGGGCTCGCGACGGCGCTCGGCGATGATGCGGTCAATGATGCCGTGAATGTGGGCCAGCGCAGCACGATATTCGCGGTTGCGCCGCGTAGGAATGCTGAGCGGCGGCGGAAAGATGGACCATGCGCGGTCCACGGAATAATCGCGGCCAATATCGAGCGTGCGGCGGATTGACTCCGCGTCAGCTTCAAGGTTGGTGGTAAAGAGCACCTGCGCGGCGATGTTGAGGGTGAGACGCATGAAGTCCGGCACCACGTCAAAGGGCTGATTGTCTTTGGCGTTGGTTTCCCATCGCCGCAACATGGCGACGGTATTTTCCGCCATGGTGCCGACGAACGAGGCCACCTGCTGCCCCTGAAATGAGGGCTGGGTCATCTTGCGCTGGCGCTGCCAGAGCGTGCCTTCACTGGTGAGCAGGCCTTCGCCCAATGAGAGCTTAAGAATCCTGTAACCGCGGCCCTTGCGGTAATTGGCGACATTGCTTTGCAGCACTTGCTGAATGTGATCAGGATGGCTGAGCTGGTGCGTCACCCACACCCCGCGATAGCGAACCACATCGCCATAAGTAAGGGCCGCGCGAAAGAAGCCGCCGAGCGGGTCTTTGCGAAATTGTGGCAGGTCCAGAAAAAACTGAAGGGTGTGAGGACCGGGCGCGTTACTCAACTGGCGGGAACGATTCAATGCTCTTAATTCTATCCGAGTGCGGGGCAGGCAGGAATGAAGGCACAATTTCGCGCCTGGTCATTGTTAGACGGCGATAGCCGCAAAAGGTCAGCAAGGAAACAGCCAATAAATATGCTGTCCAAGCTGGTGTTCATTCGCGAACAGTGCGATGCCGAAAGCGAACAGCGGCTGGAGACAGCTCGCCAATCCTGTCATCCCATGTCTTCATAGATTCAATCATTTACATGATTTGACGAGTTTGGCACGGCGTGTGCCATTACTCGTGGCAGGAACCAACAGCACAATCGCTGAGGCTTCCAAATTGAAACTTCAAGGATTCAGGAGCTCATATGTTTGACGGCAAAAATAATCGTCTTCTCGATAGTTTTTCATTCCGGCTGGCGTTGACGGCAGCAGTGTTCGCGACGTGGGCTGGTGCGGGGTACATGTTGCTTTCCCTGGCATAAACACTGTTTTTCTTGCCAGCTACCAAGTAAGGAAGAAAGTACTTTGATATTTGTTGTGAGCCGGGATTTCACATTCATAAGAGAACGTCCGGGCACGGTTGCCGGACCATTCGCCACACCGGCAATTTAGTGAAATGGTCAACGGCCAACGATCAATGCACTGTGATTTGATAACGCGGGGTCCGGCTGCGGAAGTTTGTACGAGGGGTTGAGGGCGTCAGTGCAACGTTAGAGTTAGGGCAGGATGTCGCGCAGTGTCCGGTCTAATAACTTTCACGCGATGATTGCACGGGCGCCCAACAACCAACAACCACGATTCCTCTCGGTAACGCCTTGGCTGATTTCAAATACCTCATCGTTAAAGTCATGGCGAGAGGCGCTATTACGCCACCTGGGCCCGAGCAAAGCCGTTGTCTTGGGGAACATGCTCGCAATCTTGAGAAACATCCTTTGGGCGCGATTGGTTCGCCAGACGTTGCATCGTAAATGATTTTGCAGCTACCACATCCTGCACGGGGCAGGCCAGCAGAGCAGCACACTCGCGCAGCCCATAGCCTTCCAGCACCGCCATAACAAATACAAACCTCTCAAAGGGCTCCCAGGACGCTACAACAGCGGCAACGCTCTCAGCGTCATTCCCACTCCACTGCGCTTCTGCCGCTTCCAAGATTGCGCCATGACGTGTTGGCACCGGCGCAATGGCTTTGATGGCACTCTGAATGATCGCGCGTTTGCTCCACGCCCGCGCCCATTGCCGGAAAACAGGGTTGCCGTGGATGCTACCTTCCAGACCGGCCACAAAGCATCGTTCCGCTGCGGCGTGGTCCCCCGTCAGCAAAAAAGCGAGACGGTGCAGCCCGACCATATCTTCATTGAAATTTGTTGAAAATCTTTGCAGCTGGCGTATTCGGTGACCCGTTCAATAGGTTTTTGTTTGTTGCTACTGCGGAACATCTAAACTCCCTCATCCTGTCAACGTACGTAAAAAAATGCAGAACGGTTTTGATCCGGGTCCGGTTAATTTAGCTGCCGTTTAGACACGCGAGATCTTGAGCCGGATCCAATAAATTTTGCAGAGCAGCACAAGAATGTTGGCTGGGACTTCTCCCGTCGCGACTCACTGTAGAAATAGTGGCAGGAGCAGCCCGGCCGTTTCACCAAATCGATTAGAACAATCATAAAAAGTAAGCTGCTCCGGACGGAGATGCTGAAACCATCAACGCAGTAGAGCCGACACTCTGGTGGCCGTGAGTCGCCAGGTGCTACATTCTTTTGACAGGCGACCATGTTCACTGTGTGTTGCTCGAATTGCATTTCCAAAGTGGTGAAAGCCTAATGACGAAAATATTCCTGAGCCTCATGATATTTGCTGGCGGTGCGGCGTTTGCCCTGCACAGCTTGGCAGACGAACCGACTATAACGCAGGACGAACTGGTGCGACGTACACAAGAACTGTTTGACTCCATCGTGCCGGGTAGCCAGGAGCCGTTCAAGAAATATTATGCCGAAGACGCGATGTTCTTCGACGAAAAAGGTCGCAATATAGACAAAGCCGCGCTGGTAAAGGATATCCAACCCATGCCAAAGGGGTATTCCGGCACGATCAAGCTTGTTCGGACGAAGAGCCATATTGAAGGGAATGTGGCAATCCTGAGCTATGACCTGGATGAGACAGAGACGGTGTTTGGGCAGAACCTGACGGCGCGTTATCACGAAACCGATACCTGGATGCGGCGCGGCGGTAGCTGGCAGATCGTCGCGGGACAGGTACTGCGCTATTACGAAGACCCCGCACCAGGCAAGGCTGATACCAGCAAATTCCCAAGCTACGTAGGGACATATCGGCTGGGACCGGAACGGACGATGGCAATCACGGCAGAAGACGGTCATCTATATGCGACGCGCAATGGCCGTCCGAAGGAAGAACTTATTCCAGAAGCCAGCGATATTTTCTTCCGCAAAGGCGTGGAAGGCCGGACCTTGTTTGGTCATAGCGATGATGGCAAGGTGATTACACTCATTGACCGCAGGAACAATGAAGACGTGGTGTGGAGTAAAGCGAAGTGAACGCCGGGAGAGCCCTATGGGCACAAAAGAAAAAATGAGCTTGATTGGCCGGCCAGTGCCAGAGTTGCCGGTCGCTGATGTGGAGCGGGCACAACAGCATTACAGAGATGCACTCGGCTTTGAGATTGGATGGCTTTACCCAGACAAGGGGATAGGTGCCGTGTCACGTGGTGATGCGGGCCCGATATTCTTTCGCAAGAGAACGCCGCCGTTCGACCATGCCGTTCACTGGGTGTTCGCTGAAGATATCGATGCGACATACCAGGAGCTGAAGTCGTCAGGTGCGAACATCGTGGAGCCACTGGAACTGAAGCCCTGGGGATTGCGGCAGTTCACTGTAAAGGACCTCGACGGGAACCTCTTCTATTTCCACCATGACTAACCACGTCCCATCACAAGCGGCTGGAGCGACATTTCGGGGCTGATTTGCTCGCTGCGGCAGCGTAATCCGCAAGGCTTCAGCATGTCATAATCATTACGCATGCCGTCACAAACGCAGGACTGGAACGCTCCTGAAGCCCGTGCCTACGCCGATTCTCTCGCCGCTGAGCTGCGCGCCACCATCACGGGTGAAGTCCGCTTTGATGATGGCACCCGCGCTCTTTATGCCGTCGATGGTTCGAATTACCGGCAGGTGCCGATCGGCATTGTGATTCCTAAGAGCATCGAAGAAGTAATCCAGACAGTGGCTCTGGCCTGCAAGCACAACGCGCCGCTTCTTCCACGCGGAGGCGGTACCAGCCTCAGCGGACAGTCCTGCAACGTCGCCGTGATCGTGGATTTTTCCAAGTACCTCAACCAGATTATTGAGATTAATCCCAAGGAAAAATATGCCTGGGTGCAGCCCGGCTGCGTGCTGGATAAGCTGCGCAATCGCGCGAACGAGTTTAATCTCACCTTCGGCCCTGATCCTTCCACGCATGAATACTGCAATTTGGGCGGGATGATTGGCAACAATTCCTGTGGCGTGCATTCTGTCATGGCCGGGCGCACCGTCGATAACGTCCTGGAACTTGACATCCTTACTTATGATGGCGAGCGCATGCGCGTTGGCGCGACTTCAGATGCGGAGTTTGAAGCGATTGTTCATGCCGGCGGTCGTCGCGGAGAAATTTATTCGCGTCTGCGCGCCTTGCGGGATCAATACGCCGATCTCATTCGCAGCCGTTATCCCAACATCCCGCGCCGCGTTTCCGGCTATAGTCTCGACGAACTTCTTCCCCAGCGCGGTTTCAACGTTGCCAAGTCGCTGGTCGGGGCAGAAGGGACATGCGTGATCACCTTGGCCGCCAAAGTCCGTCTGGTGGACTGGCCCAAAAAACGCACTACCGTTGTGCTCGGGTATAAAGACGTTTACGCCGCCGCAGACCACGTCCCGGAAGTCTGCAAATCAAGGCCAATTGGCCTTGAAGGCATGGATGACGTTCTGATTTCGAACATGAACAAAAAGAACCTGCATCCCAAAAGCATCGCCATGCTGCCGGAAGGCAAAGGCTGGTTGCTGTGCGAATTCGGCGGCGAAACGAAAGAAGAATCCAACGCCAAAGCGCGCGGCTTGATGGAGACACTGAGCCGGCAAGCTGATCCGCCTAACATGAAGCTCTTCGTTGACGAGCAGGAGACGCTGCTGGTCTGGAAAGCCCGCGAGTCCGGTCTGGGCGCAACTTCGCAAGTACCCGGAGAGCCGGAAGCGTGGGAGGGCTGGGAAGATGCCGCGGTGGCTCCGGAAAAACTCGGCGAGTACCTGCGCGCGCTGCATCGCTTGCTGGCAAAATTTGGCTACCACTGCGCGCTGTACGGCCACTTTGGCGATGCCTGTGTCCACATGCGCATCGACTTTGATCTGGTAACGGAAAAGGGCATCAAGGATTTTCGCGCTTTTGTTGAGAAAGCCGCAGATATGGTCGTCGCGATGGGCGGCTCGCTTTCTGGTGAGCACGGCGACGGTCAGGCGCGTGGCGAGCTACTGATCAGAATGTTTGGCCCTGAGTTGATGGAAGCCTTCCGCGAGTTCAAGCGGATATGGGACCCCGGCTGGAACATGAATCCGGGCAAAAAGATTGACGCGAATCCGCTCGACGAGAATCTGCGTCTCGGCCCCAGTTATCGGCCTGAGCCCGTCAAAACTTACTTCTCTTTCCCTGAAGACCATGGACATTTTCCGGAAAGCACCCTGCGCTGCGTCGGCGTAAGCAAGTGCCGCAAGGATGACAGCGGTACCATGTGTCCCAGTTACATGGCCACGCGAGAAGAGAAACATTCCACTCGCGGTCGCGCCCGCCTGCTCTTTGAAATGCTGCG
>DASXJO010000351.1:0-9827 GCA_036497385.1 Candidatus Angelobacter sp.
CGCTCCACCAAGGCAAGCACTTCCTGCATTTTCTTGCTGCGGCCAACAATATTCTGGAAATGGTAGCGTTTACCCAGGGCCTCCTTCAGGCGCACGTTTTCATCGCGCACCTGCTGGACGTCAAGCTCTTTGTTGATGACCAGCTTCATCTCGGCCATGGTGAAGGGTTTCAGCACATAATCGCTGGCGCCGGCTTTCATTGCGTCCACGGCAGTTTCAACGCTGCCATAGGCAGTCATCACGATGAATGGCAGAGCGGGGTTCAAGCGCTTCCCTTCCTGCAAGAATTCAAGGCCGTTCATGCCGGGCAACTTCAGATCGGTCACAACAAGGTCCACCGATGCTTTCCGTAGATGCTGCAATCCGCTTTCAGCATCGCCTGAAGTATGGACGCTGTGGCCGTCCTCGCTCAGGCTGATCTCAAGCAAACGACGCATACGCGGCTCGTCTTCAACGATAAGGATATTTGCCATATTTTTTATGCCGAACCGGTCGGGGTTGCGGGCGAGGGATCGCTATTCCCTGACCATCTGCTGATACAGATCAACACACTTTCACGTTCTTAGTTTTATTGATAATCGATTTCCGCTGCTACGCTCGCAAAATAGCTTTCTCCGTGCCTCCGCGCGTCCATGGTAGGATTTTAATTTTTTGCGCCTGTCGCAGTGTCTGTTGCTGCAGGAAACCCAACCTGAAAACAGGCTCCATGTCCGGGCTCGCTCACGAGTTTTAGCGACCCTCCGTGCGCGTCGACAATTTTGGAAACAATGGCCAGTCCCAGCCCGACTCCTGATTTCTTCGTCGTCACAAAAGGATTGAAAATCTGTTCTTTCATTTCGGCTGGGACGCCCGGACCGCTATCTTCAATCTCCACCACAACGCGCGGCGCGTCACTGTCATCGGACCCACGCAGTCTCACGCGCAAATTGCCGCCTTCTTCCCCCATGGCTTCACAGGCGTTCATGAACAAATTGATAAAGACCTGATCACACAAATCGTGGTCCAGCATCACGGGCGGCAACCCGGGAGCAAACTCACGTCTTATGCTTACGTTTTTACAGGCGCCTTGTTCAGAAACCGTTTTCAAGCATCTTTCAACTACCGTGGCCAGGTCTTGAGCGTCCAAATCAAGCTGCGACGGCCGGGCAAAATCAAGAAAGCGGCTTACCAGTGCGCTCACGCGATTCACTTCAGTGTAAATATATCCAGCGAGTTCCTTCGCCATTGGGTTCGCATCATCCAATTTTTGGCTAAGAATTTCCGCCGAACCTTTGATCACGCCCAGCGGATTGCGAATTTCATGGGCCAGCCCGGCCGAGAGCTGGCCTAGTGCCGCCAGCCTTTCCGCCCTGCGCGCTTCGTCTTGCGCAAGCTTCAAGTTACGATTCGCTTCGGTGAGCGTTTCAGAGAGAACCTGATACCGCCGCACCTGCACCCGATACTGCATCACGAACCGATTTACGGTCATCGCTACAAGGAAGAAAAATAGGACTCGCATGAGCAGTTCAGACAGGCTGTTGGCCGTGATGGTGAAGTGCAGGTTCGCCTGGTAGAGATATGAGCTATAGGCCACGGAGGCAGCCAGTGTCCACAGGAGCGTTCCAACAGGGCCAAAATACATGGCCGCAGTCATTACCGGCAAATAATAGATCGGATAATAACCGCTGTTGATGGCCGCGGGATCACCCGTGTGATTGATCAGAACAGTTGCAAGAACTATCTTGATAAGCACGGCCATGGCTGGCCCCGGCTTTCCCGCAAGCCGTACAAATTGCGTTTCCAGTAACTGGAATATCCCGATGATCAGCAGAATCAGCTGCTTGTGTAATTCGGCAACCGGAGGTATAAGCGCAAGGCCGCCAAGAAAGATGAGCCAAAGAACGTCAAGCCAGCGCGGAGTAGCGCGTTCTGTCATAGAGAAGATTTGAATGTATCACGAGAAGGCCGCAGCTCGGACCTTGGTGGAGTGTCAGTCCTCTTTATCAAGTATCTTTCGAATCTTTGCGCTTAAAGCTTGGAAGGTAAATGGCTTCTGAAGGAAGCATGACGGATCCAGGGCAATTCCATGGCGCCACACCGCGTCGTCGGCATATCCGGAAATTATGAGCACGTTCGTACCGGGACGCGTCCTGCGAACATGGTCCACTAAGGCCCGGCCACTCAACTTTGGCATAACGATATCGGAGATCAGCAATGAGATAGGCCCAGTGTGGCGATCGCAAATCTCGATGGCCTCTTTACCGTCCCCGGCTGAGAGAACTCGATAACCGCAACTCTCCAGATATTCGCATGAAGCGTTGCGCAAATCCTTTTCGTTATCCACCACGAGGATGGTTTCGTGTCCCGGCACGTGCGACTTTTTCCGGGATTCGGAAGGTGCGAGATTCAAATCACTCCCAGAAACCAGCGGCAGATAAACACTGAAAGTGGATCCCCGCTGCGTCTCGGACGCCACCGTAATATAGCCGCCGCTTTGCTTGATGATTCCATACACGGTGGAAAGCCCCAATCCAGAACCAGCTTTTTTGGTGGTAAAGAATGGCTCGAAAATTCGCGATTGGACTTCCTGGCTCATGCCCGCGCCCGTATCGCTGACAGACAAGCACGCATACTCACCAGGAGGCAGCTCAGGTTGATCGGTAGAAGTCTCATACCGATCAATGGTAATGGTCAGCGTCCCACCTTCGGGCATGGCTTCGCGGGCATTTGCCGTCAGGTTCATAATCACCTGTTCCATCTGGCTTTGGTCCGCGCGCACCAGGCCAACATTCTTAGTGGCTTGAATGCAGATCTGCACTTCTGCTCCCATCAGGCAATCCACCATGCTGCTGAGACCTTCCAGCACCAGGGCGAGATCCAGCAACTTGAGAGACATGACCTGCTTGCGTCCAAAGGCAAGCAATTGCCGGGTGAGAGACGCCGCTTTTTCAGTGGCGGAGATGATTTTTTCCGCGCGCCCGCGTTCCGCCGGACTGGACGCGCTGGATTCAAGAAGCTCGGCGTGGCCGCTGATGATGCCGAGGATATTGTTGAAATCATGCGCTACGCCGCCCGCCAGCCGGCCCACAGCTTCCATTTTCTGCGAATCTCGCAGTTGCTCTTCCATGCCCTGCTGCTCGGTGATGTCACGCAGCATGGCCAGATGCTGGCCGGGAAGAATATTCGCCGTGAAGCAATAGTCCACCAGCCTCCGTGATCCGTCTTTTAGCTGCGTCCAGAATTGCCCACGCCCGCTTTCCGCCAGCCTTAGCTCTGCCAAAACTTCTTCAAAGCCCTTTTCACAGCAGTCGCACAAGCGGGAGCCGATCAGATCATTACGCGAGAGATGCACCAGGGCCCCCGCGGCGGAATTAGCTTCCAGACAGGTGCCATCGCCGGAAAAGATAACGATGCCATCCAGAGAATTTTCAAAAATGGCGCGAACAGTGGCTTCACTCTGCCGCAGCGCCTCTTCAGATCGTTTGCGCTCAATAGCATAACGAATAGACCGCAGTAACAGCCCTCCATCAAACGTGCCTTTTACCAGATAGTCTTGTGCGCCCTCGCGGACAGTCTTAATGGCCAGTTCTTCGTCATCGGAACCGCTTAGCACCAGGATGGCTGCACCGGACGCTGCTTGCCGGACCCGATAAAACGTCTCATAGCCGGCGCTATCTTCAAGATTGAGATCGAGCAGAACTACATCAGGATGGTTTCTTTCAAGATGACTCAACGCTTCACCCAGGCGAGTGACATGCTGGCACTGCAACGTGGCGGTGGGCGAACGGAGCAATGCAGTGATGAACTTTGCATCCAGCGCATTGTCTTCAACTAACAGCACTCGAAGGAGTTCCGTTTGTCGCGAACCCATCACCAGCGTTGACATATTTACATCCACTCCTGAGCTTCTATCCGTGAATATTTAGTGGAGCACGGTACCGGCTCAAGTCATCGCTGGATCCCATCCCGCACCATTGCATTCAATGTTTGCTGCAATTCAGAAATTTCTTCCCGCAAGTTCTCCAACAAGCTCGCCGTACTGGTCATTGAGCCGATCCGTCCGCGTTCTTCCAGCTCGAGAGCGATATCGGCCGCTGCATGTGCCGAAAACTGCAGCATTGATCCTTTAATCTTATGGCTGGCCTTTTCCAGATCGGAGGGCGAACCATGGTTAATTGCTTTTTCGATTCCAGCTAGCATCCCTGGAAGTTCCGCGGCAAACAGGTCCGCCAACTCGCGGAGCAGGTTCACATCGCCATGTACGCGGTTCCACAATGCGTCGGGATCAAAATGCCCACTTTTCAAACGATTCAACCTTGCCACCTGTAGCAGCGCATTGCCAATTATCTCTCGGTTCAATCCGGGAATACCCTGTTTTTCACTAACCAACGGCCACATTTCTCCTGAGCAGCCGGCAAGGTTGTGTTTGACAAGATTCGGATTAAGATAATCCGCAATGATCGATATGCAACGTGACGATTTTTTTTTTGCGCTTTCCAAAACCGGACAGTATGAGCAGATTGACATGTATAAATGATGAACCGAGGAGTTCATGGCGCAACCCTTTGCTGAAAAAGTTGTTCAGACAAATCCAGCCGACATACCACCCCTTCGCGTGATCGTGATCACAGCCCCAAGCCATAGCAAGCTCGAATAATGAATATGTCGGAGGAGGTCCAGATGAAAAGCCGAATCAAAAACGCTTATCTTATGCTGGGGCGTGTGTTGAATAACCCGAAAACTTTTGGGTTGGAGGAAAGACTACCGAAAGCGCTGGATGAAGCTCTGAGCAGAATGCAGTTGGATCTGTTGCATGAGCTTCAAGAAGAACTGTCTCAAGAAGGCTTCTTGGCGATGGAGTTGTCGCAGGACTGTGACCACGAGACGTTTCCCGCGGTCACCTCAACCACATTCACCCTGAAGACTGGCACTTAAAGTTCTTGCTAACTAGAGTCATTGGAAGTCATGTCCCGTATGCGATCACTGGCGGCGACGCGATTGCATTACGTGATTATCATCACAGAAGATGTCAATTTCCGGGGCATATATTCAGATCAAGTGAGGTTCATATGCTACCGTTCATGCATCCATTGTTCCGAGTCCTGTCGTAAGCCTGAAGAACATCTTATTCGCAACGGATTTTTCTGAGGCTTCAATGAAGGCGTTTCCGTACGCCGCCTCCCTTGCTAGAAAGTTTGGCGCATCCGTTTTCGCCTGCCACATCATTACTCCAACATCTCTGGCGACCGCGGCGCCCCAATCGGCGCCTTATTTCTATGAAGCTGAGTATGAGGCCGCGACCAAAGAGCTGGACAACATTGTGCATTCGCCAGAAGTGGAAGGAATCAAAACCAAGGCGCTACTTTCATCAGGCATCCTAGGTGACGCGCTGCAGGAGGAGATCAAACAAAACCACATTGATCTAATAGTCGCCGGAACGCACGGACGCACTGGATTACGCCGTTTTCTGCTGGGATCTGCCGTTGAGGGGATATGCCGTGTGGCAACATGTCCCGTGTTGACCGTTGGCCCTGACCAGCCTAATTCAAGAATAAAGTTAGACAACATTCTGGTGCCCACGGATCTTTCAGAAGAAAGCATGCGCGCGCTGCCATTTGTTGTGCGCATTGCCGGCGCATACGGAGCCAAGGTAACGGTGCTGCACGTTTTGCCCGAGGAAACTGCGAGCAATCCTGATACGCAGAAGCTGTCCGAGCCGGTGTGCAGGAACATGGTGGATATTTTTGAGCCGCGGCTTGCGCCCTTGAACGCGGAATATGTGATCGAGTCCGGTGGGACTGTGGGAACAATCCTGAAAGTTGCGCGCGACAAGAGCGCCGACATGATTGTGCTAGGCCTGAGGGACGCTTTCCTTCCGGGAATTCACGTTCGAACGAGCGTGGCATATCAGATTATGGCAGCAGCTCACTGCCCGGTGGTCAGTTGCCGGTAATTTTTCAGATTTGTTCAGGGGTTAGAGGTGCGTTAACTACTTTTTTCGCTTTACAGGCGACTTAGAGACAAACTCCAGAGTGGCCACGGCGAACTGATCTCCGATGCGCTTTCCCGTAGCCTGGAGCAGCCATCCGCTTTCCATCCGATGTCCATCGATAATTCTGGCGGCAAGTTCATTGCCCCGCTTATCGAAGTGCAGCACGTCATTATTATGGGAGGACAAAAGCAGCGCGTAGCCGCTCTCTCGACACGCTGGCATTTCAAGACATTTTTTGGTGTGTTTCACACCCAATTGAGAGAGCTGTGCGGCTTCCTCTTTCACGCAGACAGTATCTACCAGGTATCCACGTACAGATTCCTGAGTACGCATCTTCGTGCCCCGCTCGGCTCCCCATGCGTCCAGTGCAAGGAGACAGAGAACGAAACAAACGATCGAACAGATACGCCCTAAAGACTTCATGCTTCCATTCCCTATTGATCGTTTAGCGCGACCAGGAATCATCCTTCCACCCAGGTATTCAAAATCGATTTAGCGACGTTCACGTCTGACAGGATGCCGCTGAGGCTCCACGTAATCGTCCGCTGCTTGATGCCCAGGATCACAGGCGCGCCAGTCAGCTTCATCAATGTAAAAGCGCTCTTGTTGGTATCGGCGTACCAGGTGGCCTGGGCGAGTTCAGGAAAGCGCGTCTGCGCGGTCTTTAGATCGTCAATGCTGCCACCGACAATGATTACGGCATGTTGTGCCAGAGTAGGATACTGGTCTTTCTTGAGCAGCCGCAGCAGATTGTCACTGAACTGGTTGCGCGGCTGTATATAGATGATGAGCCAGTTGCCCGTGGTGGGCAGCGCAGAGCTTTTTACCGCGGAGCCGTCGGCCGCGGTGAGCTGGATATCCGGCAATGGAACGGGTTCTACGGCCACCGCCATCATCGACAGCAGAAAAGCCATCCCAAGAATAATTGCAATTGCGCGTATGAACTTCTGTTGTGTCCGCATACATCTCCCCCTTATGGAATTATGAAGTTTGCCACGGCTGCTTTTTCCGCCGCCGACATGCCGCTAAGCGCGTTCGGGTCCGTGAGATTTACGAGGCTCGCAGCCTGTGCTTTTGTGCCTGTGAGATCGCTGGGCGGACGCTGCACGCCAAAGTGCATCAGAATTGCAGTTTGGCCCGCCGGAATGGAAACGTTATCCCAACGGTAGAATGGCTCATCGTTGGTCTGAATGAATTGCACTGTGGGTACAAGCGTTGAAGTTGCACCGGCGAATACGTGGGCGAGCAATGGATCGCAGCAAATCCCAGTCTGATCGGTGATCGCATACGTAAAGTTGGTTTGCGCTGGCGACACTAAGATCCTGGTGTTGTTGTCTGAACCCAGATTGCCGCTGATGGTGAGAGACACAACCACAGGTGATGGCCCGGGGTTCTGAATCTCTTCAAGATAGCGAACAAAACCGCCGGCATCCGGCGAATAGATTTTGCGTGCTACCTGAAGATTGTGGACCACAACCGGCCCGAGAACCAACTGGCGTCCAGTGGAATCAGTGGAAGCCGCGTTGAGGCATGGGAACTGGCGAACAAAATCCGCGCCGCTCAAACTCGCCTGATACATGCCATCATAGGCATCATTAAAATTGCGATCTACCGTGCCACCGTCATTCAATTGACCATCACATGACACGTCATAACGGAAGCCATCCGCTCCGTCAAGGTTTATTGATCCCACGAACTCGAAACTGAGTGCATTGCCCAGCGTGATGTTGAGGTTGAGAGGCGTATCTGCCGTCAACGCACCCGTTGCAATCCCTGTGGCGGCCCCAGACAAGGGCGCAAATCCTAACCCTGCGCTAAGTTGAGGAGCTGAGTTGTCAGAGGCTGCAACCTGCACTGTGCCGACCTGTACGCCGCTGATCTGGTAGTTCCCGAGGGCATCTGCTGTAGTCTGCCCAAAGAAATTCCCTTCAGGACCAAAACTGTCAATGCTGACGACCGAGACAAACGGATTTACCGCGGGCGTGAGACCATCCGAACCGAACACCGTGCCGAATACCGTGCCCGTGGCCGGCATGGTGATGTCAAGGATAATAACCTGGCCATCCGTTGATATAGCTCCGTCAGCGGTTGCAAAGGTTTGATTGGCGGATATGAATGCCTGCACCGTAAACGGTCCCAGGGGAACGCGGGTGAATCGGTACACGCCCAGACTGTCCGTGCTGCCGAACAAGTTGAAGCTGGTGCCGGTGGTAGCCAACGCCACTTGAGTGAATGGCACTGGATTACCGTTGCTGTCGCGCACGATTCCGCCGACCGTTCCACTGAGCAACACCAAGTTCAGCACCTGAGGTTGCGTGACATCGGTCAATGTAAGCGTAGAGGTGGCCACGATGCCTGTATTCGTATCCTGGGCGCTGATCGTGAATGTACCCACCGACAGGCCAATGATGGAGAAGCCTCCATTAGCGTCCGTGGCTGGCAGGAACGTATTCACATTGCCCAACGAGTCAGTCGAAGAAATGACAACGGTCGGGAAAGGTACGACCGTGCCGTCAGAATACCTGACCGAACCGCTGACGACGGAAAGCGGCAAACTCAAGTCAATGGTCACCAGATCGCCGTTAGCGACGAAGCTGCCGGTCTTCTCGGCAAAGATCGCCGGATTCAGAATGGAGCTGGCGCGAACCTTAAAACCTTGTGGTCCGGCGCTGATGCCATTGAACTTGTAGAAGCCATTGGCATCGGTACCGCCAAGCGCGAGTTGAATGCCTGTGGCCACGTCCAGAATTTCAACATCTGTCGCGAGAACTGGGGTTAATCCATCCCCGGCCAGCACATGGCCCTGGATAGCTCCGGTTATACCGGCATTGATGGTGATAGAGATACTTGAGCCAATGTCGCTGGGCTGCACTACTCCGCTTGCTTCACCCACAAAGCCGTTCTGATAAGCGGTGACCGTGAAGTTGCCTGCCGGGACATTGGGAATTGAGAGCGTGCCAGCGGTGTCGGTAATGCCGGCAATCCTCTGATTAACACCCGACTTGAGAACGATCTCTGCTCCGGCCAGTGCACTGGTTCCATCACGCTGCACCGCAGTCACGTTGACTACAGCCGTTCCAGGCAGGATCGCCTGGTTGACGAGGTTGAAGTTCACCACCTGCGCTTTTTCGGCGTCCGTCATGCCGGTGAATTCATCCGGATCCGTGAGGTTCACAAGCGCTTGCGCTTGCGCCTGCATACCGCTCAGGTCTTCTGTATCTCGCTGAATCTCAAAGTGCATCAGGATCACTGATGCGCCCGGAGGCACAGTCATGTTCCAGTCATAGGAAACCGATCTTTGCTGGTTCGGGAACCGCAGATCACCGGCCGGAATAGCGGCGCCGGGTCCTGCGAATACCGCACCCAGCAATGGCGTGCAACAGAAACCCGTTCCGGTAACAGCATAAGTGTTGCCGGTGTCAGAGGGCGACACCAGGACCGTGATGCCTCCCTGATTGTTGAGGAAGCTCTGGATTGCCGGAGTTGCCGGCACAGGCTGCTGCGTCGAATTGGTGAGAACTTCCAAATAACGGGTGAAACCACCACCCGCGGGCGAATAGACCTTGCGCGTGACCGTGAGACCGCTAACGCCTGCGGGCCCATAATCTATTTCGCGCTCGCTCTGTGTAGTCTGCGCTCCCGCGATGCACGGGAAGAATTCATTGAAGTTGAGTCCATTGAATTGCAAGTTCTCAGCACCGGAGTAGCCGCGGTTGAGATTGCCGTCAATCCGCCCGCCGCCATCGATTTCGCCGTCACAATCCATATCGAAGCGATAACCATTGGTCCCGTCGAGGAAGAAGTTGAAGGCGTTGGAATCGAAGAAGTCATGGCCGCCCTGACCGAGCACCACGTT
>DASXJO010000352.1:0-7415 GCA_036497385.1 Candidatus Angelobacter sp.
GAAAAGATCCCCGACAATATCCCGGTGGAGACAGGGTATTCGACGGAGTTTGGCGACAGTGCGGGCCTGAAGAAGGTTGAAGATTTTTTCAAGAAAGTTTTCGGTGTGCAGGCTCCGGAAGCCAAGATCGTCATTGCTGTAAAAGAAAAGACAACGGGCCAGTGCTGCGAAAAGGAATCGACGGAAGGCAACCCCAAGTTCGAAGACAAGGTAGAAGATTCTCTCCAGGGGAGCCTCGAGGTCCGAGTTGCGCATATACCGATCTCGCCCTTCCCGGAGATTTCCGGAATCATCACCAAGATTGAGGGCTTCTTGCACACCGACATTGGCTTGTTCGCCGACGTGACGATCGAAGGCGGCGTCACCGGACAAGAGACTACCAAGAAGTGCGATAACTCGGTGGAAGGCGAGGTTAGCGGCAGCGTGGCAGCAAAACTCGCGGTGAAAGCGGACTTCAAACTGCCCGGCAACGTGGTGAAAATCGATATCGGCGGCGAAGGCGGGCTCTCGCTAAAGATCGGAGGACGTTCAAGCGAGGCCGGGACCCAGATCTTCTTCCAGGGCGGTACCGAGCCTCTCACAGTTGGGTATGAAATTGATTTCCTGGATGGATTGTTCAAAAAGGAACAGAGTGTCGAAATTCTTCCCGAAGAACCACTCGTTACGGTTTGCAGATTGCATCCCGAAGGCACGCCGTGGACCACACTCACAACCTGCCCTGGGGGCGGCGAATAAGGAGTAGATGCGAATGATTGCCAAATCCGCTTGTGTTTTTGGAGTGCTCATCTTATCCACGCTGAGTTTCGGTCAGGCACCTTATAAGACCAGCGCTCCGGAAAAGCAAAAGGTGGTGGAAGATCTCGTTTACTACTACGAGGTGAGTTCTTATACGCCCCCTATTCCGGTGGACCTCACCAAGACGGCAACTGGCAGCACTCCTGAAGGCGCAGCCATGCAATTACTGGAGGCAATGCACTCCTTGGATTTTGATCGCTGGCTGCGGCTGTGGACGCCGGAATCGCAGGAGTTGATGAAGAGTCGATACAAGAACGATACCGGGCCTGAAGTTTTCAAGAATGGGTGGACGAAGGCATTTGCCGGACGCACTGTTGCGCTTACGAAAAAGATTGAAACGGGCCCTTACGTAATTGTTGTGGCCATGCTTTCTCCCGCTGCTGCGAGCGCGCAGCCGGCACAGCCAATTGAGATGGAATTTGTTTTCAAGCAGGTAAATGGGACATGGACCGCAACGCAGGAAATGGCGTCCGATCCCGTGCTGAACAACTGGAAAGAACCCAATTCAGTTACTAGACGGGTTGTCAGGTCGAAATAGGATAACGAGCTCAAATTATGCGACGACTGGTTCGTAACTATTGCAAATTTGCTTTGGCTCTCGCCTTCTCAGCGATGAGTGCCGGAACGGCCCTGGGCCAGGATGCGCCAGTGCTTGATGAGCACTGCACGGCGACGATCCAGAACCGCGCGATTCAATTGAACCATGATGGCAGTTTTGCCTTGCCCAATGTTCCCGCCGATCAGACTAAAGCCCGGGTAAGGATCGTGTGCCAGAACGCGGATGGCACCGTGACGCGGTATCACTCGAATTACATGACGCTCGACCCGAACCAGCCGCTGGTGGTTGGAGATTTGACCGCCACTACTCTGGATGCAACTCCCGTTACTTTGCAGTTGATACCAGCGTCGGGCTCAAACACTTTGCCTACTGTTGGCAGCACGGTGCAGATGATCGCATTTGCCACGCTCTCTGACGGCGGCACATCCGAAGTGGGACCGGCAGCGAACGGCACAGTCTATCGCAGCTCCAGTCCCACGGTCGCTTCGGTTTCCGCTGACGGCCTTGTCGCCGCACTTTCTCGCGGCACCACGATCATTACCGCCGAGAATGAAGGCGCAACTGCCACCCTGCAAATCAGCGTTAACCCAAGCGACAGCACTTTAGGCGACGGCATTCCCGACTCATGGAAGATTGCGCACGGCTTTGATCCCAATGATCCCAGCGTAGCCAGCGCGGATACGGATAATGACGGCCTCACCAACCTGCAGGAGTTCCAGGCAGGAACGGACCCGCGAAACCCGGATACAGACGGTGACGGAGTGCTTGATGGCGCGGAAGTGAAACGCGGCACGAATCCATTGAGCGCGGATACTGACGGCGACGGATTAACAGATGCAGATGAGATCCGTCTAGGCACGAATCCACTCAACCCGGATACTGACGGCGATGGTATTCCTGATGGTATCGAAGTAAAGCTCGGCCTAAATCCGCTGGTAGCCGATCCGACCAACACAGTGCAGGGACACGTGGTGGATCAGGCCGGAAATCCAGTGGCCGGGGCAAATGTTGTGGTGTTCCGTTTCTTTATTGCAACCACGGACGCAGCCGGTTTCTTTTCCATGACCAAAGTGCCGGCTGACCTGGGTTCGCTTACCGCTGTGGCCCGCACTACACGAAACAATCAAATTCTCGAAGGTTCTTCAGCGCCCAAGTCTCCGGGCGTCGCCAATGCCACAGTTGATCTAGGCACGATTCAGATCGTAGTGAATACCGGCGTGATCGCCGGAACAGTCAAAAGCCAGACCGGAAAGCCCGTGGTGGGTGCGCAAGTCACGTTGACGTCCGGCGCCGATGTTCGCACGGCGGACGCCGATGCTACCGGCTTCTATCAGATTAACGGCGTTGCCCCCGGAGCATACACGATTGTTGCCGTCGATCTTACGGGAGGGCTGCGCACCAGATTCAGCGGCAATCTGCCGCCCAATCAATCCGCGAATGTGGACCTGATACTAACTCCGTCCGGCACGATCCGTGGAACAGCTTTCGGACGCAACGGAACCACGCCGGTGGGCAGTGGCATCAACGTTTCTCTGTTTGGGCCTACTTCTCTAACCACCACTACAGACAAACAAGGGCAATTTCTTTTCGACTTTGTTCCCCTGGGAAGTTTTACCGTTGAAACCAGTGACAGCAGCGGCAACCGCGGACGCACCACGGGATTGCTTTCAACCACCAGCCAGGTGGTAGTAGCCAATGTCAGCTTCCTGGGCAAAGGAACAGTTTCAGGAACGGTAGCCGACGGCGCGGGAATTGCAGTCCCCAACGCAGCGGTGACCCTGAACAGCGGAAGCACCTTTGGTGGGACAAAAAGCACAACTACAGACGGCGCGGGCCATTATTCTTTTGCCGATATTTTCGTAGGCCCCTTCACGGTGAACGCCAGTTCGGCGATCAGCCGCCAGGGCGGGCACTCATCCGGCACGCTGGCGGGCGATGGTCAAACGGCCACTGCCAATATCACGCTACAGGCCACCGGCAGCATTACAGGAACTATCTTCCATTTTGGTGGCATCACTGCGGCAAGCGGTGCGGTAATTACTTTGTCTGATGGACATACGGCCACTGCGGATGTTCAGGGACGCTATCGTTTGGACTTGGTTCCGGTAGGCAGCTATACCGTTGATGTCACCGACCCCGCGACGGGCGACCGGGGACGGTCAAGCGCCACCATCAGCAGCCAGGACCAGATAGTGCCGACAAACATAACCCTGATCGGCGTTGGCAAAGTGGTTGTTACGGTAAAAGATGGCGCGCTCAATTTGGTACCCGGCGCTCAAGTCAGGCTTGATAGTCAGACAATTTTCGGCGGCCGCCAAACAGGTTCCACCCAGGCGGATGGCACTCTGAGCTTTGCCAACGTCCTGGCAGGGAACTTTTCGGTTTCCGCGGTTAATCCGCAAACCAACCTTACGGGCTCCACAAACGGCAATGTCGCCGTAAATGCCACTACCAATATCGCGGTGCAACTGCAGTCTTCAGGCGCGATTCAGGGAACGGTTTTTGGATCGAATGGAACCAGTTCGATCCCGAATATTTCCGTGCAGCTGAGCGGACCCGTCTCGCGGCAAATCTCCAGTAGCGGTACTGGCGCTTTCCGGTTCGATATTGTTCCCACAGGTTCTTATCAGTTACGGGCCATTGACAGCTCAGGAAACGTTCGCGCGTCAGTTGGCATATCGATTTCCACGCAGGACCAGATAGTTACGCAAAATCTGGTGCTCAGCGGCGTCGGCACAATAACGGGCAGGGTATTGAATCCTGATTCCACGGCTGCGCCCGGAGCGGGAATTACCCTAGCTATTCAGGGGCAATCCCGGAACTTCAGCGTCCTTACGGACGTGAACGGCGTCTATCGATTCGCCCAAGTACCACTTGGCAGCTTTACCGTCAGCGCCCGGGTGCAGTCGGGAACGCAAGTGCTGCTGGGTGAGAATCAGGGGACGTTGGTTGCGGACGGCAGCACCGTCACGGCTGATATTCAACTGCTGGCCAATGTAATCCAGCTGCCATCCACGCTGTTCGATGCTAATAACTTCAATTACGACCTTACCCAAAGCGCCGCTATTGCGGGCGGCAAATCCCAGATTTTCAGCGGCGATTTTGCTTCGCATCAGGGCGCGTTCCTGCTGGATTTGATCTCCGGCGGATCGGTCAACAGCTTTACAGGTCAGGGAACCACGCAAGGGCTGGCTTCCACGGAGTTGAGCGGCCGCCAAATTGCCGTCACCCAGCAGGGCATTGCTGGACTGGATGTTACCCGCAAGGTGTACGTCCCGCAGGACGGGTATTTTGTGCGCTATTTGGAAGTCCTGAAGAATTCTGGTGGATCGCCAGTCACCGTGGATGTAAGGCTGACCAGCAACTACCGGTTCATCAGCAAAGTACAGAATGGATTTACTTTCAATCGCGAGCCGCGCATCATAGCCACCTCCAGCGGGGATACGCTGCTTGGCGTCTCCGATCCTACGGCGCGTGATCACTGGGTGGCCGTGGACGATGACGAAGATGGAGACCCGTTCCTTTCGTCGACGAACTTACCGGCATCGGCCCATGTTTTCGACGGTCCGAACGCGCCGCTGGTGGTTTCGGACGCGCAATACAACATAGATTTCAACAACAACTTTGGCCAGCTCACGGAAACGTGGAAGAGCGTAACAGTTCCTCCGGGCGGCGAAATTGTCTTTATGCATTTCGCAGCGCAGCAGACCAGCCGGACTGCCGCTCTGGCTTCAGCCCAGCGGCTCGATCAGCTGCCGCCGGAGGCATTGGCAGGACTCGCGCCTGCGGAACTGGCAGCTATCCAGAATTTTGTAGTGCCCACCGGCGGCGTGAGCACGCTCACACCATTGCCCGCAGTTAGCGGTTCAATAACCGGGCAGGTGTTGGCGGATGACAATGTCACGCCCATTCCATTCGCCAGCGTACAGTTCCACAGCAACAACGTTTTCTATGGCAGAACGTACTTCGCCAATGGAGATGGCAGCGGCAATTTCGGCTTTAGTCCGAGGCTGAGCACAACCGGCAGCACGGTGGCAATTCCCGTGGATGCTTTCACCCTTCTGGCAACCGATCAGCAGACAGGCTTGATCTCGCCAACCACATTGGGCAGCTTCCCGGATGGATTGATCACCACTATCCAAAACGTGGTCTTTTCCAACAGCGGCCTTGTGACCGGAACCGTCAGGCGAGATAACGGCGATGTCGTGAGCTTTGGGACTGTACGGATTTCCGGCAGCGGCCTTCCTCAACCTGCCACCGGCAACATTGCGACAGATGGAACCTATAGCTTTGCGGGAGTTCCGCCGGGAAATTACACGCTGCTGGCCACGCTTCCTAATTCTGAAGGCACGGCCCTGACTGCTATCGCCACGGTGCAGGTCGTGCTTGATCAAACAAGCACCGTCGATATAACTTTTGCGCCCACTGGCGGCGTAACCGGCATTGTTCGACGCACCTCAGGCGAGGTGGTAGCCAATCTGTCAGTCCAACTGCACGGTCAGAATCCTGATGGAACCGATCTTTCACGCCAGGTACGGAGCGATACAGCTGGAACCTATACGTTCCAGGATGTTCCGGTAGTAAGCGTCACCATTGAAACAGTGGATTCAGCCACTAGCACCGCGGCCAGCGCCAAGGTAAATATCGCAGCGAACGTGATTGCCAGCCAGGACCTCACGCTCGTAGCGGGCGGGACCGTGACCGGGCTGATTACAAATCAAAGCAGCCAGCCTATTCCGGCTGCCCTGATTACTATCATTGGTAACAACGGCACATTCACCACAACTTCTGGCCCGGATGGGCGTTATTTTGTTGATCACGTAGCGCCAGGCACGGTGAACGTGCAGGTGCGCGATCCGAACACAGGCTTTGCCGGTCGCTCCTCCGGCAGCATTAGTTTCGCGGGCCAGATTCTCACGCTCAATATCCAATTAGTGCCTTTCGGCACGGTCAATGGAACCGTGTTCCGCTTTGATGGCGCTACTGCTGTACCCGGCGCCCAGGTCACGCTGATCGGCGGCAATGGCGGGACTGCTGTCACCGACGCATTGGGCCACTACCAGTTTGATTTTGTTCCTCTTGGCAGCTTCACCGTGGACGTGACGGACCCCGTAACCGGCGATCGTGGACGGACTTCGAACCAAGTGAGCGCCAACGGTGAAGTGCGTACCGTGAATGTGATTTTGAACGGTGTGGGCAGCCTCACGGTAACGGTAAAAGATGCTGCCGGGAATCTGATCACTAACGCGCAGATTACGATTTTTGAGCAAAATCAGTTTGGCATTGTCTTGACGGGAAGAACGCAATCGGATGGCACGTTTACATTTGCCAATGTGCTGGCCGGCAATTTCTTTGTCACCGCCACCGATCCTGTCACGCAATTGAGTGGGTCTCTTTCCAGCGCAGTAACGGCGGGCGCCGCCAACTCAGCTACTGTCCAGCTGCAGCCGGCGGGTTCAATCCTGGGCAGAGCGCTGAATACAGATGGGATAACTCCGCTCGCGGGTGTACTCGTACAGGTGTTCGGGCCGGTGTTTCGCCAGGTGAACACTGCCAGCGATGGCAGCTTCCGCTTTGATGCGTTACCGCTGGGCACATATACCCTGCAATCGTTTGACGGTTCAGGCCGGCTCCGCGCGCGCAATACAGATATTAGTCTGGCCAGCAATGGTGACGTGATCACCACAAATCTTGTGTTCGTGGGACTTGGGACGGTGCAGGGAACCGTGCACAATCCTAATGGCACTCTTGCCAATGGTGTCTCCATCACCCTGCGCAGCTCGAATCCGCAGGTGGGCGGATTCCTTTCAACAACTTCTAACTCAGCGGGCTTTTACACCATCACTGGCGTGCCGACAGGCTCATTTACTGTTACGGCCAGTGTTCCCGCGCAGCAGTTGGTGGCTGAGGCCTCCGGACAAATAGCCAATGACGGCTCAGTGGCCATAGTAAACATCCAGCTTCTGAACAATGCCATTAACCTGCCAACGAATCTTTTCGACGCGAGCGACTTCTTCTTTAACGTCCAGAGCGATGGCTCGATTCTGGACGGCACCAACTC
>DASXJO010000353.1:0-3169 GCA_036497385.1 Candidatus Angelobacter sp.
TCCGTTCGTTATCGGGAATAGGCCAAGCGGGCACCATGCTTCTCGGGCGTGGCAGCCTAAACCAACCATTGAGCGAATCCGACCTTATTCGCGAGCGGGTCAGCAACAATATCGGGCAGGCCTCCGACGAACAAATATCAAGGCTCGCCGTAACGGCTCGTATCGTTGTCAGTGTTTCAGCCGGCACACCCATCTATGTTGTGCTCGAGCAATCGTCTAAATCTGTTCCGAGTTTCAGGGCCTCCACCCCAGACACACAAGGAGCCAATTCGGAGAGTATGGATCAGCTTCGACAGCTCTTGCGTTTGCAACAGGAATTAAATCAGAGCGGCACAAAAAATCAGTGACATGGTTTTGGCAGGAGTTCCCGATACGGGGATTTCTAAATGTCCACAGCAACGACTTGGTTTGGCAATTTCTCGAACTCGTCCTCGGTTCCGTCGTGGGGAAGAAAATAGCTGTACGACGGGTCATCAAGTGGCGTTAGGTCCAACAAGGCACTCTCTCCGTGGTCAACGACCGAGTGTTTATCGAACAGGGTGCTCGTCACAAGCCAACCTCTCAGCGGCTTGTGGCCGGGGTTTTCGTGGCACCAGCGGTTTACGTTGTCATGGCATTTCGAACGTGCAGAGATAAATCCTCGGAGATCTGATGCTGTTGCGTGAGGTACTTTCAGACACTCCCCAGCCCTCATCCGTTGAAGCAGCCGATCAGCAAGAGCACTGTTCATTTAAAAAGGTTCTTGGCAGAGCTCTGGGGCAAACTTCAATATTAAATCGCGTTATAAGATGAAACAAATTTCTGCGGATTTTCATCTCATATCATCTTGCAACCGGAGAATGCCCGTTCAACTTCCACTCAGATGAAAGGCTTCCGGCTGTTTCAATTCATTACCGTCGAGTCATTCATATCCGGCTTATCAGATGAAGCAAATTTCGGCGGATTTTCATCTGATATCTCGTTTGAACGGCAGCCACATCAACTGCCATTCCTATAAATCTCACTGAAAACCACGAATGTTCATAACATCACGACCCTCTGTAGATCGGCTCGCCCTCCATTGCCCGGTCCATATCTGCTCTTGAACACACCAATCGGCTCGTTCCTCATTTGATCGAAATCTGAAACCGACTTATGTTCTCGCCTGCAACGCGGGAAATTAATTCACCGCGTCGCAGAAGAGGACCCGCATGAAACTTTCGAGTTGTAGAGCGACGCGGAGGCGATTCGCTCTTCTTTATCTCCTGGCCATTGTTTCGCTTCAACTTTCTCCGTTTATGTCCTACGCGCAAAACCTTGGACAACAACCAGCAACGGGTCAAGCGGTACAGGGACAAACCGCAGCCCAGCCTGAAGGTACCGTTTTGAACCTCGTCAACTGGGTCGGGAATGTAATCGCGCCCGTGGGCGCAGCACTCGCCGTCGTCATGGCCGTAGTGGCGTATTCGCAGGGACGCGGCGCCATGCGCTGGGCAGTCACCGCAGGTGGGCTGCTCGTGGTCTCCGGGCTCACACGTTTGATTGAGTTCTGGATCGCGCAAGGCACAGCCGGCGTGCAGTAGGAAGATCTTCGGAGTTTAAAGCCATGACGTTGCCGCAAATCCTGGTCGACTTGATGAAGCTGCTGTTCGATATGGCAGTTCCGGTCGCCATCTGCACGATGGTGCTTGCCGGGATGGCGTTGCGACAGGAAGGCGGCGTGAATTTCGAGACCGGAGGCCGATTCCAGCGCTGGGCATTATGGTCGGTCATCATGCTCACCCTCCCCCAGTTCCTGTCCTGGTTCGCGGCGCAAGGGATTTCGATGCCGCCCCAGGGCGGGAACATCAGCAGTGCGTGGGTGAACAGCGTTGAGAGCGGCTTTACAGGTTTCATTTCGAATGTCGTCGTCGCACGGCTAATTCCAGTACTTGCAGCATTCTGCATTTTAAAGGCGGCACTCGATGCAGCGGAGGGACACAGCCCACTCGGATCGATCATCGGCGGGATCTTCTTGCTGTCGGTGTCCGGCACGGTGCAGTTGATGCAGAGCTGGAACAGCGGCTCAACTTTTGCGACGACGGACATGCTTACTTCGGCGTGGAATTTCCTGGCGGGAACGATTTTGCCGGAAGCTGCCGGCCTGGCAGTCGCGGGAGCGATCTTCAACTATGCGCGTTATCGGCCGTTCATGCCGCTGGTTGCGTCGGGTCTGGCGTTCTTGAGTGTTTCAGGAATTTGGAAGCTGGTTCAGGCCATGGTCGGCTGATCGGAAAGGAGGCTAAAGGTGAATCTTGCGAATGGACTGCTTAACCTGACGAACTGGGTGGGCAATGTGATTATGCCGACCGTGGCCGGCCTGTTTGCTGCCGCAGCGATCTATCACTTCAGCAAGGGCAGGCACTATCAGCACCTCGCTCACGCGGCGCTGGCGTCATTGATGTGCTCGGGTCTATTACGCGCCCTCGAATCCTTCAGCAACCAAGCCACCTGGAACAATCCTGACCGGTACTGGATCTCGATTCTGACGCTTGTGAACTGGGTGGGCAATGTCCTGCTGCCGCTTTACGGCGTGTTGCAGGTGGTGCTGGCGGTGACGCACTACGCCGGCTTGCTGGAAAGGATGACTGTCGGAGAAGCATGGGTACGGAACCTCGTCGCTGCGATGTGCTCATTCGGATTATCGGGACTGCTGCGCTTGGGGGAGTTTTGGATTCAACATGGCACGGCGGGCGTGCCTTAACAAGGAGTTTGAGAAATGCCTTTACACGTGACACCGGTTAACCGAAATCTGCAAACGCGAGTGACCTTCATGTTCCTGGAGTTTGAGGATCTATTTGTGGTGCTCGGAGCGGCAGCAGTGATGAATGTCGTAGGTCATTTCGTTGGCGGGGAGATCGCGGGCATGCCCATGAACCTGGTCCTCCAATACGGTGTTCCCCTGTTTATGGTGCCCGTGCTGATGGCATTTAAGTACGGGAAGCCACGCGGATATGTCCGCGATCTCGCTTTCTGGTACTTGAGGCCGCGCGCCTATTGCGCTCTGGCCCGAGACCGCCACCTTCGGTCGGCATATCTGCGGGAGGAGTAAAACAGTGCCGCTCACACTGACACAACACGAGAAGAGTCTTCAAGACCCAGCAATCTGTGAACTACTGCCGGTTCGCGATTACCTCGACAATGTCATGGT
>DASXJO010000354.1:0-3161 GCA_036497385.1 Candidatus Angelobacter sp.
ATCTTGCGCGGCCAGGAAGTTCACTGACAGGATGAGGAACAGAAGGACGGATGCGAATCTGATCTTTGCGTGGGAATTCTTCATTGTGGATGTCCTCGATGTCGTTAATTGTTGCTGGTCCTGTTGAATGATAATGAACAGAAGAAGCCAGAAAGCATATTGATACGACTCTTATTTTGGTACGACTCTTATGAAGATGAATTTGATGAATTCTGATTCGCGGCCCTCCGGAATCGAGCAGAACAGAATATGGAGAGAGTAGCACGAGCACAGGCCCAGTACAATCATGGAATATGCGCGTTGTTATGCCAAATATGCGGCTTTCAAAGCGTTTCCGCGTTTGCAATCCAGGTGTATTTTGTTTTCCCGGAACAAAGAACGTCTTGCATAATTGGCTGGTTAGCGGCACTTTCGGAAGGGAAAAGATGGGGCCGCCAGGAGCAGGCGGCCCACAAATAAAGTTGTTTACAGATGCTGCGCGCAGGTCCCGCTGCCATTGTTGCGCCAGTTCTGCTGGAGCATGTAGTTATGGCTGCCAAACGTCTGGTTGTATTTGGCCGCACCAGCACCGGCGGAGCACAGCCCGTTGGCATTGCAGGTTGAGGTCGCGCCGAAGTTGAAATTGCACTTATCGGCATTCTCCTGGCCGCTGGTATCAAACCAGGCGTTGAGATCGGGATCGGAGATGGCTTCTTCCAGTTCGTGAGAGATCACGTTCGCCATGCCGTCAATTCCGCCCACGCCCGAAGCCGGACTGTTGGGGCCGGTGCTCTGGATTTCGCAACCGCTGGGGCAGCGGTCTACATTGCCGACGAATGAATACTTAATGTCGACCCCGCCCAAGGTGGCGCGGGTATGAAAACCGCAGTATTGCGTGCAGAAGCCCGACGTTTCATTGATGTTCGACGAACTTAACACGAAATAAACGCCGTTGGAGTCACGCGGCAGTGAGCCATTGTTGAGCGCATTGGAAACGGTGGTTTGCAGGCTCGAATCGGAAAGATTGGTTGAGCTGCTTACAATCGTGCTGCCGCCAAACCGGACCGCGCCAGTCACATTGCCGCTGTTATCGCCATAGGTGCTATTGACCAGTTCAAGCGCAGAGCCGCCGATGGTGCTGAGGAAATGCTCAATAGCGGTGCGTGTGGCCCCGGTGTTGGAACCCGTGCCGTTCCAGTTTCCGTACCAGATCACGTAAACGTTGGGTGTGCCCTTCATCACCGGGCCGCCGTGGTAGTTGATTCCGTGGCCGGTACTCACTGCCTGGCCAATCGGGCCACGGACCGGGGCCGCTGCCTGGCCGGAGTTTCCGTGTTTGCCGTTCGGGACCAGATCGCCGTCAGGGTTCGTGAGAGGCTTTTGCGCGGCCATAAAGTTCACAGCCAAGATCAAAAAGAAACAAAGAGATACAACTTTGAATTTTCCCAGGGGAAGTTTCATTTCTGTGACCTCATTCTTGTTTGGGGTATGCTGCGCCTGTCAAATCGAGATGAACAGATGAAGCCGCGATGGATAGGAGTATTTTTCGTCACACTGAAAATTTAGCGTTATGAAATGATCATTCGCATTTCTGGCGGAAAGATAAAACCAGAAAGTCGGCTGAGTGTGCTGGAGCTTAGCACCGCAACCTGAGGGCAAAAAAGTAATCCGAAAAAATCCGGAATGCGGAAACGGGAAAGCCGCGCAAATAAAGATACGGTTCCTGCAACCTTTTCGATTTTCAATGGAAGTCGCTGCAAATTCGAATACTGTGGACAATCTGGTGAATGGCGTCGGTCTCCAGTGGTGTGGATCCGAGCGGTGATTCATGGCGGATTATTACGTAGAAGAAATCAGGGCTGGCGTTACGAAATCACGATTTTCTGTTCCCATGGGTCCTCGCCTTCAGGAACAGAAGCAGCCGACTGAGGCGACGCTTGCGGGATGGGAGCAGCGGCAGATTGAGCAATAGGAGATATTGACGAACTTGATTCCTCCACCGGTTGATCAAGCGGCGGAGCGATAGGACGAGGATCGACCGGCAGCAAACTGGCGTTTTGGGCCGCCCACTTTGCCGCCAGCCCGTTCAAGGGACTCTTGGTGTTGTACTCCTGATAAGAAATCATTCGGCCAATGCGAATGATGAGATCGTCCAGGGACTCTGACGCGGCCCAGAAGTCGCCGATGCATACCGAGCTGTCGTCGAAATTGGGATGAAAGACAGGCGTAAGCATGCGGCACTGCGGCGCACGCCGTGGATAACCCAGAGACAGGTTCACTTCCAGCAAATGATCATTGCGTTCCAGGATTGCGCCATCCGAAGCCACATACAACCCACGCACCAGATATTGGAAGCGATACAGTTCCGGAGGCATTCCGGCGGTGCCCACAATGCGGATCAAAGGCCATCCGGAAAAACGCTTGAAGAGCGAATCGTGATCGAGTTTTAGCCGGCGAATTCTGGGTGATAACATGAGCAACTCAAAAATTAAAAATGGTGTTTCTGGCCACAGTGAACAAGAGAACCGTAACCATCAGGCAAACCGCAGCACTGCGCGGAAATTTCAGAATGGGAAATTGATCATACCGTATAGTTCGATAGCAGATGAAACCAAACCACAGGCATGCAACGGGAAACAGCAACGTGAATAAAGCGTTGTAATGCAGCGCACCGTGAATATCCAAATGCAAGAGCGAGTGCAGCGCGCGCGTGCTGCCGCATCCCGGGCAAAGCCAGTGCGTCGTCAGATAGATCGGGCAGCGCGGATAAAACGAATACTCGGTCGGCGGGAATCGGTACACAACTGCCAGGCCGCCAAGGAGCGTCGCGATTGCCATACCGGTGATGCTTCTACGTTTCATCAGCTCTGAGGTCTCAGGACGCCTGTCTTCTTCCATTGGGCAATGCGGGAGAAGTGGTGCTGAAAGTAATAGACGTTGAAGAAAAAGACCATAACACCGTTCAGCCGCAAATTGATGGACTCCGTGGAGTTGTAATAATCCTCAAGGTCACTCTTCATTTGGAACACACCCACCATATAAAGGACGAACCCGGCAATAGTAATCAGCGAGCCCAATGGGTTCCGTTCTCCATGGTTCATCGCGGTTATGACGCCGTTTATGAAGCCGCCGGCAATCAACACGGCTGTAGCAAGAATTATGAAGAGCAAGCCTTTGCTCTC